>NZ_VOBC01000003.1:300000-497419 GCF_008369195.1 Sporosarcina sp. ANT_H38
AGCCGATCAGGCCAGCCGAATCCATAATAATCCCCCTCACTCTCTCCATGCCCCCGTGCATCAGGCATGAAAATGTTGTAATTCAAATCGCTATGATAATGCTGTCCAAATAGCCCCATCTGCTTCGCATTTCCTAAATAGCCATGATTTAAAATGACCAATTTATCTGTTGGCGTGGATGCGGGCAAATAGTAACCTGACAGTTTAAGTCCGTCGCGTGATGTTAAAGTAAGTCGTTCAAATTTTTGAGCAGCAACCCAATCTATCCAATTTCCATTTAAAAAAAGTTCCATTGTCTGATCTGACACTTCTAAATCTGTATTCTTCTGCAGGAACTCTTTCGGTCCCCGCTTGACTGCTAACTCATAAAAAAAGAAGCTCCCTATGATTTGGATCATCAAGAAAACAGCAACAAAAAGAACAAGTAGCCTCTTCCAATTGATTCGAATCTTACTCATTCCCCTTTACTATTCTGTCTTTTAGCGTTCATGATGCCTATGATTAGTATAGTAGAAAAACTTTGGATGATGGAAGAAATCCTCGATATTACACAAATTACCAACCACTTTTAAACTGCGCGAAGGATACTAGATACATATGTGTGGGTTTGAGTAATCATGAAAGTTTGCTGGATACCTATTTCGCAAACTGACCCCTTAACTTTATGCTAAATTGATACTTTTAGAAGTGCCAAAACTCTGATAAGGTTATCAACAAATATAAAAACTGATAAAAAGGGGAAAGGTCTATGCACACAACAAAAAGTGATACACACAAAAACTCACAAACTTTTGATTTGATTCAAAACGACAAAAAAACTGTGAACGAAAACATCATCTCCATGAACTCTACGAAAAGGAATTCAAACTCAAGTACTTTTGATTTAATTCAAACATCAATGTTAGTTGCACTTGTATTCGTTGCAACCCTCTTAATAAATATTAAACTACCTATATCACCAAACGGCGGTTTGGTTCATCTGGGGACAGGCATGCTATTTATAATATCCATCTTATTTGGTCCTAAAAAAGGAGCAATTGCCGGTGCTGTTGGTATGGGGTTATTTGATTTAATATCTGGTTGGACATTGTGGGCACCTTTTACGATTGTAGCTCGAGGCTTACAAGGATATATAGTTGGAAAAATCGCCTGGTCGAATGGCCGCCAAGGAAACAGCTTTACATTTAATCTACTAGCTACCATTAGTTCGATTCCCTTTATGTTAGGCATCTATTATATTTGTGAACGAGTTTTATTCGGTAGTTGGGTTATACCAGTGGCCTCAATTCCCGGGAACCTCATTCAGAATATTGTAGGTATCTGTGTAGCCATTCCGGTTTGTGTTGTACTAAAAAAAGTTCCCGTTTTAAATAGAAACTATAAAAAGTGACTCGGGCTTTAGATCAGAGTTATCTCATTTCTGCATAGAAGCATTGAACTGTACCAGGCACCTTTAATTGACCTTCTGCGAGAATTTTCACCAAACCGTGGTATTCAAGCGCCATCACAAAAAATAAAAAAACACTTCTTTGATCAATCAATGATCAAGGAAGTGCTTTTTTTTAGAGAAGCTCGAGTGTTATATTATCGTGCTGAATTTAATAATTTTAATACTTCTTTGGCAACTGCACCACCTGATGCTGGATTTTGTCCAGTGACAACGCGGTCATCTGCTACAGCGAACTCTGCCCAGTCTTCACCTTTCACATACTTGGCACCTCTGTTAACAATTTCATCTTCTGTTAAAAATGGAACTGTTGTATCTAATCCAAGTGCGATTTCTTCAGTATTGGCGAAGCCTGCAACCTTTTTATTAGCAATTAAATAGTTACCTGCCGCATTTTTAATATTTAATAAGCCAACAGAACCATGACAAACAGCAGAGACGATCCCGCCATTCTCATATATTTTACTAGCGATATTTTGTAATTTTTCATCATTCGGGTAATCCCACATTACACCGTGCCCACCTGTATAGTAGATCGCATCATAATCTTCAGGATTAACGTCATCTGCTGATAAAGTAGTACCTAGCTTATTTAAAAAGTCATTGTTTGAATAATATTGCCAATCTAATTCAGTCATTTGATCTTGTGACAAGCTATGTGGGTCAATCGATGTATAACCACCTTTAGGGCTAACATAATCTATTTTATATCCCTCTTTTTCCATCTTATCTACAAAGTGAACAGCTTCCCCTAACCATAATCCTGTTGCACGTTCCTGATTTGGATATTTAGATATATTAGTTACAACTACTAAAATGTTTTTCATTATACATTCTCCTTGTTTGTTTGATACTATGAACCTTAAAGGTTAAACCATACTTTAAGTCAAGGAGGATGTATTGTGTACTCTATTCAAGAAGCCAGCCTATTGTCTCAAATTCCTTCTAGTACCATTAGATATTATGAAAAAATAAATTTAATTCCTCCTATAAGAAGAAATAAACAAGAACATCGTACATTCGATGATAAAGACATTGAAATCCTTAATTTAATAAGATGTTTCCGACATCTAGGAATGTCGATTGAAGATATAAGAGCAAGCATTTCAAATATAAATTTAGAATATGAAGATATGAATACTAAAGCAATTTTATTTCAGCACAAGAAAAAATTAGAGGAGCAAATTGGTATTTTAAATTCTTACATCCATGAAATTGAACAAAAAATAATTATATAAAAATTGTAAAGGTGATTTCCTGTTTGAGCTGTCCCCTGTCAAGTAGACAGTGTGTATGTCTTATATCAAGTAACGGCCTTATGAAGCGGGTAACTACTCCCGCTTCTTTTTTTAATTACCTCACTTACTTATGATACGCTTCCCTACACCACAAATTAAGATATTGAGCTAGTGATCGGCGCCTGTAAAAGAAACAACGGAAAACAATTCATTACACTGAATAGGGTCTTGCATAGACACCTGAAATTTAGTTTCCATGTACCGCTACTAAAAAAAATACCTGAATCTGAAACAGTTTAAAACTGTTTCAGATCCAGGTACCTAATTTTTATTTAATAAGCGGTCCAGCCTGCATCTGCAGTAATAACTGTCCCATTAACAAAACTCGAATCCTCCGAAGCTAGGAACAGTGCTACTTTTGCAATGTCCCCTGCCTGGCCTATACGCGGGTTAATCGCAAGTCCTGGCTGAACTCGCCCCATACCGTATTGGCTGATACCTGTCATTGAAGAGCTGATATTCGTTTCGACTCCACCTGGAGCAATGGCATTACAACGAATGCCTTCCTTAGCGTACATAAAACCTGTGTTTTTTGTAAAGCCAATAACAGCATGCTTAGAAGCTGTATATGCCGCACCTGCACGAGAGCCATATAATCCGCCAGCGGAAGCTATATTAATAATTACACCTTGTTGTTTCGCCAAGAAGATCGGCAATACTTTACGTGTTGAACGCATAACACTTGTTGTGTTGATGGCAAAAATCCGCTCCCATTTGTCATCTTCAATTTCTCCTGCTGGTTCAAAATTATCCATAATCCCTGCATTATTCACCAATACATCAACCGTGCCATACGTGCTAACAGCTGTGCCAATTAGATTTTGAATGTCCTCTTCTTTCGCAACATTCGCAACGACAACAACGGCTTCCCCACCATTTGACTTGATTTCTTCGACTACCGCATTAGCAGACTCAGCGTTAATATCGGACACGACCACTTTTGCCCCTTCTTGTGCATAGAGCACAGCTATTGCTTTCCCCATACCAGAACCAGCTCCTGTTACCACTGCCACTTTGTCTTGTAGTTTCATATTATTACCTCCCATTTTATAGTAAATACGCTTTCGCAATAACGATAATGAACAGATGTTTAATATCTTTCAATTATAGTATAATCAATTCAACCTACTTTATTCAATCGGCAAATCACTATTCAATTGTTCATTAGTAAACAGTTTCATATACATGTGTTTATTTATTCCGAAAATATAAAGCGGAGGGTGAAAGCTATGACTGACCAAGCGATTAATGTGGATAGAAGAATTCGAAAATCCAAAGTCGCGATGAAAGAAGCACTCCTAACCTTAATGCAAACGAAAGATTTCAAGAAAATCTCTATAACCGATATTGTACAGCTTGCAGATCTGAATCGAGGAACATTTTATAAACACTTTCAATACAAAGAAGATCTGCTGGAGGAACTAATCGATGATGTGATGAAGGATTTAACTAAATCCTACTGGGCACCTTATGGGGATTTAAGAGATACAGTAGTTCTTGACTCTAGCCAATTAACTGCGTCAGCCATTAAAATATTCAAACATGTAGCCACCTACGCCAATTTCTACACCTTACTCGGAAATTCAAACATATTAACAGGCTTCCAAAACCGAATATGTGATGCATTAACACAACTGCTCTCTCAAGATTTATCCCGCACACCCTTACATCCAGACCTAAACGTCAATCTAATAGCCAGCTATCAGGCATATGCCATCTGGGGGATGATCGTCGAATGGATTAATAGTGGATTCCTTTATACATCCGACTATATGGCTGAACAACTACTGGGGATTGTTCAGCGTAACCATTAAATCTGTTAGAAACTGAAACATGAAAAAACAGTACCCGTTCACCATAAGTGTGACAGGTACTGTTTTTTGCCGACTTCTGTCCCCACCCCCTCCTCTATCAATTTTTTGTCATTCTTCCTGCATTTTATTATAGGAGGAACGAATATTTAAATAGTTAATATAATCTATAATTACTGAATAATTGAGAAGCATTTATATTAATTGAGAATTTAATAGCCCTCTTTAAAAGCATTGTGTATGCATCTCATATCTACAATGACTATTAAAAGCGCTTTTTAAGTGATTCAAGTTAGATAAAGTATTATTCTTGACAAAGATATATTTTTATATAATAATTATTATCGAATTAGAATTATTATTGTTAGCAATAACAAACGAATATACATGTATGTTTGTTTGTTATTGGTAAAGCCTAAACTAATAACAATATGATCTAAAAACATACTAGGAGGAGTTCATATAATGTCTCTAATCGGAAAAGAAATCCAAACTTTCAAAGCATCAGCTTACAATAGCGGTAACGGTGAGTTCATCGAGGTTACTGAAGAAAATCTAAAAGGTCAATGGAGTGTTGTTTGCTTCTATCCTGCAGACTTTACATTCGTTTGCCCTACTGAACTTGGAGATCTTCAAGACCAATATGCAACACTAAAAGAACTTGGCGTAGAAGTTTACTCTGTTTCTACGGATACGCACTTCACGCACAAAGCATGGCATGATCATTCAGAAGTAATTAGCAAACTTCAATACATTATGATCGGCGACCCTTCACAAACAATTTCTCGCAACTTCGACGTACTCGATGCGGAAGCAGGCCTAGCACAACGCGGTACATTCATCATTGACCCTGATGGTATCGTACAATCTTCTGAAATCAACGCAGACGGTATCGGCCGTGACGCAAGCGTACTTGTTGGTAAAATTAAAGCAGCACAATATGTTCGTAAGAACCCAGGTGAAGTTTGCCCTGCAAAATGGAAAGAAGGCGAAGCAACACTTAAGCCAAGCCTTGACCTTGTAGGTAAAATTTAATTTGAATCAGCGGGGAGTTCAAACTCCCCGCTAATTTTTTAAGCTTCGGCGGATGCTTCAGATTTTGAATTAAACGGAAGTCTTCAAAATCTGGTACATACACGCCGATGTGTATTTGACGAAGTACATACTAAGGAGTCGATCATTTTGTTAGATGCAACTATAAAAGCACAGCTCGCACAATATCTTGAAATGATGGAGAGCGATATTCTACTAAAAGTAAGCGCAGGATCTGATAAGATTTCCCGCGAAATGCTGGCATTAGTGGATGAACTAGCCACTATGTCATACAACATCAAAGTTGAACACACACAATTAGAAAGAACACCTAGCTTTAGTGTCAACCGTATCGGCGAAGATACTGGAATCAATTTTGCAGGTATTCCTCTTGGACATGAGTTTACGTCACTCGTGCTAGCTTTACTACAAGTAAGCGGTAGAGCCCCGAAAGTCGATCAGAAAGTCATTGACCAAGTCAAAAACATTAAAGATGCATACCATTTTGAATCGTATATTAGCCTAAGTTGTCAGAACTGCCCTGAGGTTGTACAAGCCTTGAACGTCATGAGCGTTCTGAACCCCAACATTACACATACCATGATCGATGGGGCAGCTTATAAAGAAGAGGTAGAAAGCAAAAACATCTTGGCAGTACCAACAGTATTTCTTAACGGAGAAACATTTGGTAGCGGTCGGATGACAGTAGAAGAAATTCTTGCGAAGTTAGGCAGTGCGCCAGATGCTTCCGAGTTTGCCGATAAAGAGCCTTTCGATGTACTTGTCATCGGGGGCGGACCTGCGGGGTCAAGTGCAGCAATCTATGCAGCACGTAAAGGCATCCGTACAGGTATCGTCGCTGAACGCTTTGGCGGTCAGATTCTTGACACAGCTTCCATCGAAAACTTTATCAGTGTCAAACACACTGAAGGCCCTAAGCTCGCAGCAAGCCTCGAGGAACACGTGAAAGAATATAACGTAGACGTCATGAATTTACAGCGTGCTAAACGCTTAGAAAAGAAAGACCTTATCGAGATTGAACTAGAAAATGGTGCTATTCTAAAAAGTAAAACCGTCATCCTTTCAACAGGTGCACGCTGGCGTAATATCGACGTCCCTGGCGAGGCGGAATTTAGAAACAAAGGGGTAGCCTACTGCCCACACTGTGATGGTCCATTATTCACAGGAAAACACGTAGCCGTTATCGGTGGCGGTAATTCCGGCGTTGAAGCAGCAATTGACCTCGCAGGCATTGTAAAACATGTAACTGTTCTTGAATATTCATCCGAGCTAAAAGCCGATTCTGTACTGCAAGATCGCCTTTACAGCCTACCGAATGTAACTGTACTGAAGAGCGTGCAAACAAAAGAAATTACCGGCACAGACAACGTAAAAGGGATTACGTATATGGAACTAGACTCTGAAACAGAACAACATATCGAACTATCCGGTGTATTTATCCAAATCGGACTCGTACCGAGTACGGATTGGTTAGGCGATACAGTGGAACGCAATCGCGCTGGTGAGATTGTAATCGATAACCGCGGAGCAACAAACATCCCAGGCGTATTTGCTGCAGGCGACTGCACGACAAATCCATATAAACAAATCATTATTTCTATGGGATCAGGCGCTACAGCCGCTCTAGGTGCTTTCGATTATCTCGTTCGGAACTAATGCATGAATATGCGTAACTTCTTCGTTATTGTATGGCTTGCATCAACTACTACCTACTAATTTGAAAGTCCCTGTACTATCTGACTGATAGTACAGGGACTTTCTTTGTAATGAAGTATAATATCTTCAATATAATCATCAAGAAACGCTTACATACGATGAGGTTCATCTGGTTGTCCAGCGTAGACCCAATCATCAAGTCTATTGAGTGTGGTCAGTTGTGAAATAAAATCAGGTGCTTTATCTACTTTCATTGATTAGTTGCTTCAAAAAATAGGATAGAAAAAGTGGTCCTAATCATCAAATTTCAATGATTAGGACCACTTAAGTTATTTTAAACTAGTTATGCCACTGTTAATAACCAGTATACGGAATACCCATCCGCTCTATTTACTTCAATTCAGGCCAATAGCCTTTATTGGCAATAATCATGTCATCCAAGATTTGTTTCGCCACGCGAGCACTTGGAATTGTTTTACTGAGTGTGAAAGCTTGTAATATTTTTTCATAACTTCCTTCAATAGCACCTTCAACAATAAGTTTCTCACTGTTTACCTGCTGCATCATTAGCCCTTGTTGGAACAAAGGAATATTATCCTTAGCAATCACTTCAGGTCCATTTTTCCCAATGTATGCAGGTACTTCTACCATTGCATCATATGGCATGTTAGGAATTGCCCCTTTATTCTCAACAATGACTAAGAAGCGTTGACGCGTGTCATTTTTAAGCGCAATGGTCAAGTCGCTAATCCAATCTCCGTGTGCACCAGCATAAAATGCTTTTCCATCAATTTCACCCGTTTTCAAGAAATGTTCTACACCATCAAACAAATCTTTTTCACGTGTATCCATAACCTCATTTGCGCGCGTGCGATCTGGATTAGAAACTTCTACCGATTCCTTACCCAAAAGATAATAATTTAAATACGTATTTGGTAAAAAGTCAGGGAAGTATTCTGTCATTTCGTACATTGCTTCCCACACATGAACCCAAGCGCTTACTGCATGGCGATTATTAGCTTTCTTATGTTCATTTATTTTTCCAATATGTGATTCCGGCAATAAAATTTTGTGTTTCTTCATATAAGCCTTCACATCTGGCAGAATATCGCGGCCATTATGCGTCATACTTGTGAACCAGCCAAAATGATTTAATCCAAAATAGTCATATTCAATTTCCGAGTAGTTAGCGATTTTTAGTGACTCTGCAATGATATCTACAATTGCGATTGGCATATCACAAATATTAATGACCCGTGCATTTGGACGAAGCTTTCTGCATGCTTCGGCTACTATTGCAGCAGGGTTAGAATAGTTCAAAATCCAGTGATCTTTTTCAGCATATTTTTCTGCATCGTCAATTACTTTTAACATCGGGAATATCGTCCGCAATCCATAGGCAAATCCTCCACTACCACATGTTTCTTGCCCTACACATCCATATTTAAGTGGGATTTTTTCGTCTTGCTCGCGCATTGCATATTTTCCAACACGAATTTGTGCAAAGACGAAACTTGCATCTGAGTACGCTTCTTTTTCATCTGTAGTGACGGTTAGCTTAATATTAGTTTTTAGTTCCTCTTTTAAGATCCAATCAACAACAACAGCTACTTTATCTTGACGTTCTTTATCAATATCAAAAAGACGGATTTCACTAACCTCTAATTCCTTTTGACGCAACGCAATTGACTTCACGATTCCAGGAGTAAATGTGCTTCCTCCACCAGCGATTGTTATAATCATCAATAAACACCTTCTCTTTTCTATTTATTATTTTCTAAATATGTTTGAACTGCATTACGAATTTCGGGAACCCCTAAACCATAGATGATCTGTATATCATTGTTCTTCTTCACAATCCCGCTATTGGGATAGCCATTGAGAAGATCGTCGTTAATCTGTTCTACATCTTTTACACTCACACGTAATCGAGTAAAACAATTATCAACTTCGATAATATTATCTTTTCCACCTAGTCCGTTCACTATGTTTTCCGCATCTATACCTTCACTTACTGCTTCTTGCGATTTTTTCACTTCTGATGACGGCTTTATAATTTGAACTGCATTCGCATCAACTTCACGACCAGGAGTCTTCAAATTTAGCTTTTTAATAATAAAGCTAAATAGGACAAAATAAACGACGATTTGAAGTGCACCTAATAAAAAGTATATTGGATAGTTTGTTTTCTCTACACCTAATACAACATTCATAATGACGGAGTTCAACAAACCTCCACTCATAGCTGTAACGCCAAACAACTTGAGTAAAACGATAAATACCCCAGCTAGTATGGAATGAACAAGGTATAGTAATGGCGAAACAAAAACAAACAAAAAGTCTAATGGTTCCGTAATGGAAGCGACCGATGCAGTAATCATCAACGGAACAATTAATGTGATTGTTCTTGCTCTGTTTTGCTTAAACGCAGTATAGATGAATGCCAAACCAATACCGATATAAGCGAACATTTTTGTGAATCCCATTGCCATCATGTAATAAATGGAATCGGTGAAAGGCAGGGAAGCATCTTTTAATTCTGCCATTACAATTGCGTATGCTCCAGAGTAGGTTTGTCCATTTATCGTTTGGACGCCACCAACCTCCGTAAATAAGAACGGTGTATAGACTAAATGATGCAATCCAGTTGGAACTAAAAGCCTATCCAAGAATCCAAATAAAAACAAACCAAATTCATTTGTTCTGGAAATAACCCCCGTCAACCCATTAATTCCGTTTTGCAAATACGGCCACGTCCAAATGGCAACCCAACCCATAAACAGGGAAACAAAAATCATTACAAAAAAGGAGAACCTGACGCCAGACAACATTTGGAACATCGGATTTTTTATTTGCACGTGATTCGTCCTGTTGAAGATATACCCTACAACACAACCTAGGATTATCCCGCTAAACACGCCCATATCTAATACTTGGAATCCCAATACCTCTGCTTGACCGGTTCCGGAAAGGCCAGTAAATTCATTTGGTGTGATAATCATTTTAAACGTATTCAAACTAACATTATTGGCTGTTAAAAATACTAAATAGGAAAGTAAACCAATTACCGCTGCACTATGCTTTTCTTTTTTGGCGAACGCTGCAGATAACCCAACGACAAACAATATCCCTAAATTATTAATAATCGTCATGACAGCTTGATAGATGAGATTACCTACAAGTTGAATGGGTCCCCACTGTAAAAAAGGTAATACGCCTAGCAACGTTTGGTTCGTCAATAGTACCCCGATAATCATAATCATACCGACGACACCGACGTACATGATTGGCTGTACCATCGTTTTAGAGAATTGCTCTAATAAAGACATAATCTTTTTCTTCATTACCAACTTCCTTTCTAATTTTGTGAAAAAAAAAGACCCAAAGCATGTTGCAAACTACCAACGGATAAAAAGTAATTATCCTTGAATGATAGTTCAACATACTCCAGGTCTTGCCGGTCAACTGACCGTAACAATCCTATCGAATAATCTTAAGTAGATGAATCATTAAATATACTTGTTCTGCTATCGAAAGCTGATAGAAAAAATCTTTTTCAACAAAAGCATTTATTTCATCAAGACATCTTTTAATACTCGAATCTTTCTGAATTAACAATTCATACATGTCTTCACTTTCTTGAAAACTCACTGTTTCTTTGGTGAAGATGCGTTGTGCCAGAAACTTTAAATGCATGAGCAGTCGATTGGCATCCAATGTATCTGCCTTTAAATCAATATTATAAATATCATATATAATGTCCAAAATACCTTTGCTCAGCTTTAAAATATTTGTTGTATTATCGCTACCCACATTCAATCCTGCGTTCATGATATGAATAGCAATGTATCCTGCTTCATCCATTTCTAACTGAATACCAGTTCTTTGGTGTATTATGTCTAATCCCCATAAGCCTATTGAAAATTCTTTAGGATAGAGAACCTTTATTTCATTTAACATCAAGTTGGGTAAATTAATATTTTGTTTATACCGCTCAACTGCAAAGCTAATGTGATCTGTAAGTGATATGACTACCATATTGCTGAGCTGGATATCTAGCTTTTCTTTTGCTTCGTCCGCAATCTCCTGAGAAATTTGAAAGTATTCAACGGGAGTATCTCCCATAAGTTTGTGAAATGTTGCTTTTTCTTCATCTTGAATGACAAAGAGCTTCTCAACCTTATTGGTATCAACTAAATCTCCTGGCTTTTTACGAAATCCAATACCTGAACCCTGAGCAATTGCTTCTTTATTTTCATCGGTGATTGTGGCCACAACATTATTATTAAAAACCCTATAGATTTTCATTTTTATACCTCCAATAAAAAAAGACCTAGATATTACGATACCTGCCGCGCGCATATACACACGTATCGTAAAAGCTTTAGGTCTTGCCTGCTCTAGCAGTAACAATCCAAATATTATGTTTAAATCATACTCAATATTAAATACCCTGTCAACGCTTCCATAAAAAAATTTATAAATGCAAAATCTTAGATCCTGTAGCAAGGGTTGGATGATATGGTTTCGATTCATCTTTTATGTCTTCGAAACTTAGAAGAATAACTTTTTCATAAGAAAATAGTTAAATCAGCAATCGCACGAAAAGGATTTTTGCCAACATAATTGACAAATTGAATTTCCACACTTACAATAATTTTGACAATGTTACTGTTCAATCAGGCATGAGTTTTGCTGTTTTAATGCAGCGATTACTCATGCCTTTTTATAATAAAGGAGAGATTCTAATGTTGGATTTTTTTACAAAGAACAAATCAAAAAAAGCATCACACTTAACGTTGCACGCCATTTCACAAGGCAACTTGATTCCCTTGGAGCAAGTGAATGATCCTGTTTTTTCTCAAAAAATGATGGGCGATGGAATCGCAATTGAAGTAGAAGACAGTCAAATCCGTTCACCAATTGACGGCACGCTTATAATGTTTGCCCAAACAAACCATGCATTCGGGATACGCACATCTGATGGAGTCGAAGTACTCGTTCATGTTGGTCTAGATACTGTCGGCTTAAAAGGAGAAGGCTTCCAACCGAAAGTAGCCGTAGATTCACAAGTAAAGCAGGGAGACGTCGTGCTTGAAATTGATATTCCATTTATTCAAAGTAAGAATATTGATCTCATCACACCTATAATTGTATCCAATCCGCAACAATATACTATCGAGCACACTTCGGCCAAGGAGAAGGTACATGTTCAAGATGCAATTCTGTATTTAAGATGAATATAGGGGCAGGCATCAAACGAATAAGAGGATTTAACGAGATGGAGCAGGTGCCTGGTTCTCAAACAATTTTTAGTTGTTGAGAACTATAATAACCTCCATTTTCACCGGACTATTTCCGTTTCGCTCTCGGCAAAAGAGTCATGACAGGTTTAAGGTGGAATTGCAATTCACCCCTAAACCCTAAGGGACAAGTGTGGCTAATAAAAACAACATGCAAAGGATTTCCTCTGCATGTTGTTTTTTAATGTAAAGTGCCAATATATATAGTGGTTCTAAGTTTAATGAGAACCTGGTGATCTCACTCCTGCTCCAACAGTTCTTCCGGAATCAGCTTAAATCCGTCAATCATCGTGTCTTCTTCCACTTCGATCAATATACAGCGTTTGCCATTGTAATTGACCTGTCTGACATATTTCAAATCTTGTGGACTGATAGCGATATTCGCTACTTTCGTGCTGATTTTGATGGACTTAGATGTGTAACTTGGAACGATATGGCTTGCTTTCATTTCATACGTTTCATCATCGATCACCTTTTGGAAGGCCATCTCCACTTTTTCCGCATCCACATCTTGCACGCCACACGCCTTCAGCACGCGTTCCATCTCTTTCGTATCTAAGGTAGGGATGCTTTCTTCTTCCTTATCCTCGTCTTCCACATCCATCATACGATTGATTTCTTCATATACGCTGGCGAGAGTTTGCGCATTCACCTCATCACCAATCACTTCTTTTACAATCTCTTCAAAGACGGCTTTATCATCCTCGGCAGTCATGATCTCTTCGCCGTCTAACACATTCTCTATGAAATGGATATCCGGCTTATTCGCTTTACCTGCAGCATAGAGGATGTGATTGACATCTGCCGCGCTGTCCGTGAAGCAGGGAAACAAAAATCCACCAATTGGAGAAGCAAGATTAATGATGGGATCAGCTATCATACTCGACTTAAATTCCCTCTCGATAAAATCAAACACGAGTGAACGTTTCGGCAGTTCGGTCTGATTCATGCTACAGAGGATAAAAGGGTTCGTATAAACCTCATCACGGACATTCACTTCGGATTCATCTTGATTTCGTTTTGTCGGTTTAAAATAGTTTCCACGAATGAACGTGACGACCAAGTCCTTTTCATATTGAACGTCTTGTACCATCTTCCCGGTAATGCGTTGCATGTCTGCTTTCCATTCTTCAACATCGTCTGTATGAAGTCCCTCAAATAAAAGACGCTGCGTATGGTCCGTTTGCTCCTCCAATTGACGCTGAAACTTCACTTCAAACAGCTTCATATCTAGTTTTCCACCTAAAACCTTTTTAAAGTTAGTGAGGAATAATTCCTGTTCCTCCCGATCTAATAAGGAAAACGGCTGGCTCTCCTCATGAAAGATATCACTACTCTCCTGTTTAATATAAACTTTATAAATATCAGTGATTGTCAGTAAATCAGTATCCAATTTAAATTGCTTGCGAATCGCAGCAATGTCCTTTTTATTCATCTCAAATTCCAACCCCTCGACTAGTATAATCTGTCATTTCGAATCTAAAACTCATGTTATAAATGTAAAAAGAGCGTCAAAGCTTTGATTCTACATTTGACACTCCCTTATTATAACAATGTTTTTGATGATGGTAGGACCACAATCAACTTCGAATGATACGCGACCTCTTCCAAGTCGCTATGGCGGTAGATTTCCCATTAAAGCGGAGTTAACCTACAATGAAGGAAATACAGCGAAAAACTTAAGGAAGGAGGGATTCATATGATGTGCGGATCAAAATGCTTCCTTGTGGAAATGAAACTAAACGGAACAAAGCAAATCAAACAAGTCACAGCGAGAACCCCTGTCGGTGCAAGGAAAGTAATTAGAGGAGAATACGGAGCTAACACTGAGATAATGTCGGTGAAAGAAGAGAAGCGGAATCATTAATTTAGCCGGTTCATATAGCAAGTTGGTATTTTCCCACAATCACTTAGTTGGCACTTCGGCATATTTTCAAACATCTCTCCTTTGATTATTAATAAATGGCAGATAGAAATACAATAACCCCCATGAGCTTTCGAAGCTCGCGGGGGTTATTGCCTCCTATTACTGCTCTTCCACAATCCCTTGTACATCGCTCAATTGCTGCTTCATCAATTCCAACTGCTCTTTGTTTTGCTGGACTGAATTCGCTTGCTCATTATGTTGTTCTGCATGTAAGAATGCCTTTTCTGCACGAGATATCGAATTGAAAGCATGCTCAACTGCTATCTCTTCTGGATGTGACATTGCTTGCTTCACCGCACGATCTGCCTTTTGAACAGAGTTGCTTAAAAAAGTGTTTGGATTATCCTTTTTCCAACTTGTGTCTGAATCCTTACCCATTTATACCTCTTCCCTTCCTACAAACAAGATAAGTTACGGCGAGCTTAGTATTGTATAATATCCTGAAAGTATGCGCGGTTGGGGCTAATAAATACGATTACATGCAATTTATAAATGAATGAATTTCCACGACAGACTCATACTCATCATGCGATTACATTGAAAAGGCTCTCCCTATTAGTAGTAAGTGAGGTTATTTCAACTCAATAGTAAAAATTATAAACATCGCTTATTTTATTATTCCTATAAAATGTTTCAAAATCCTAGCTGTCAAACCCCAAATTGTATACTTTTCATAATCAAAAAACCATTCTTCCGTTGTACGGGATCTCCATTGATACTGAGCACCATTCATTATTTTTTCATAAGGAAAGTTTGGCGAAGGCACTGGTTCAACGGATACTACATGCATATAAGGCTCATAATTCAATAGCCATTTAACGGGGATTGTAAATACCTCTTCAACTTCTTCTTTATTATACGAATGAATAATTTGATTGTAATCAATGGTTGCTACAAATGGATAGATAACAAAAGAAGAGGACGCAATATAAGGGCTTAATTCGCCTACAATAGTAACCGTATTAGGGTCGACACCTAATTCTTCATGTGTTTCTCGTAAAGCAGCTGCCACTGGGGATGGGTCTGTGGAGTCGATTCGACCACCAGGAAAACTAATATCACCTGGCTGTTTTCTCATGGTAAATGAACGTACTTCAAAAAGGATATGCCATTCTTCATCCACTTGAACAAGTGGTATTAAAACCGCTGAACGAAAAGCTGTCTCCTCCCCTATAAACAGGGACTGATTTTCATTTAACTGGTTTTTTAGTTTATCTAGGAACATGAAATCCCCCTCACCTTTGTAGGTTGTATTCTTTCTATCGTATCACTAGTGATCTGGCACCTGAAATTATTAAGGAAATAGAATTCGGATTCGATGCTCACGTCATTTCCGATGATGTTGCATTCACACCTAAGCATAATAAAGTCAACCAAAAAAATAAATCCATAGCATTCGATCACTCCACAATGTACTACTTTAATAAAAAAGGAGTGTTCAAATATAGTCTGCTGGATCAGAAAACAAGCAAACTTTCGAACGTCCTTGCCAAAGATGTGCATATCACTGCAACCCATTTCGAAGTGATAGATAAAAAAGGAAAGAAGTATTCACTTAAAAAGTAAAGCGTTGTTAATAAAAACAACTCTGAATTGTTTTAGAACCAAGCACCTAATTTTTCACCTAAGCTTTTATTTAAATTAATGTCCTTTCAGTATTAGTATTTTTCTCAAATAGGGAAACCTCGCTTACTTATGATACGGTTCCCCGTAATGTAGCTATATGTGGTTATTTTCTTAGTTTTTTTTATATTGTTCTAGCCTTTTCTCTATACATAAGCTTTAGAAACTTATTTAATCTTTCTTTGATTTCATCAATATCTGTTTGAGTAAGTTTATTATTACAATCTCTTATAATAACTACCATACATCTAAAAACCAAATCCACTGAAAACATTGAAACTAAGTTTTCATCATATTCATCATCATTGATTAAACCGTTTAATTTCTTAATCAATAAATCCGTATTTACAGCATTCACTAATTTCAATTTATCTTTAATATAATTAACTTCATGTATAGTTAGTTTTGATTTTAATAGAATATCTCTTAGACATTTATATAGCATGATAATGTCATTTTTATAAAGTGCAAGACGAGGTAATCCTGTAAAGAATTCTTGTAATTCTATTAATATATCTAATAATTTATTCTCGTCTATAAAATCTTTTAAAAATACGTATTTGTTTATATCAAAGTTATTTTTAAAACTTTCAAAAGATAATTTTCGTCGAAATAAGTTTTGTTCACTATTTTGCTTATCAAAAATAGCTTGAGGTATTAACTGCTCAATTATCCAATCATATGTAAAGGACGGACTCCAATATTTAGTTTTCCCGAAATCATCAATCCTTTTACTCCAAAAAAACTCATCAGTCCATACAAGAGAAACATATTCTTCAGTAGTAGATATGATACTTGTCTCTTCTATACGAGGCAAAATAAAGGACTTAAAATCTCCAGTCATTTTATCATAGACTTTTATCATATTTCCGCTTGATTCAAAGATATGCCATTTCGAATCCCCTTTTTCATAATCAAACTTCCTGCAAAACTCAATAATCTCAAACCATAAGCTTTTATTTATCTCACATAGTTTTAACTCATGTCTTAAATTATTTACTTTATCGAATTTGTTCCAACTAAATTTAAAATATATCTCTAAGTATTTCTTAATATATATCTCGTGAAAATCATCAATAATCTCTAACAACTGAATTACTCCATCTTCTTCCAACGGCATCCTAACATTACCCAAATCCACAAAATACGTATTCGCTTCCTCTTCTTTAAGCGAAAGCAAAAAACTTCTTAAATTATCTTTCAAATTCGTTTCCGCACCATCAAAAAGTTTTGTCATAATTTGTTCATGACTTAATGAAATCATACAATCTCTTAAACGAAGATTCTTAAAAGTAATTAAACAGCTGCCTTTTAAATCTGGATAAGAAGGTAGATACCCTCTTAATTGAACTTTAGATTTGCTATTATAATAACTATTAGAAGACGTTCGTTTTTCTTCAACAAAAGGCATTTCTTTTGATACAGAATCATAAACATCTTCTAACTCACTAACCGTTACATTATCTTCCAAAATAGCAATTAATTTCGCTATAGTTCTATCATTATTATTTTTCTTTTTCAGTAATTCTATTCGTTTTATTATTTTAGAAACTTTCTTAGACGTACCATCATGTATGCAATGGCCTAAAAATTTTATGGGATAAAGATTCTTGTTTTTAACTTGATTAACATTAGGATTACATGGTACAAGATTATATAAACTATTTACATTAAAGTCTTCTGGAAGTCCTAAATTATCAATAACTTCTTTTAGTTCTTGTTCGTTTATTGACTCCGGAATTATATGGTCTATGTGCATTTCTTTGAATCTTACCGGAAATCCTTCATAAAAACATTTTCCCTCATATTCTAAAAATAATGCTGCTCTAACTAAATTGTCTTTTTTACTGTAAGACTCCACTTAATTCTCCTCCGTAGTAACTAATACAAATCTCACCAGTTCATAATACTTAGCCTATTGTTATATACTAATTACAGAAAACTTACCTTTGAACCACATTCTTTAATACGATTAATGTAATTATTTCTAGTACTAATATCATTAAGATACCAGGTAATATATCGCGTATCTAATACACTGTAAATTTCTCAATATATTACAAGTCTACTTTTGAAAATGAAAATTGGTGATCGGTGCCTGTGCAGGAAACAACGGAAAACAATTAACTACACTGAATAAGTATACAAGTGTAATAGATACTTCCGCGTACATAGGGTTTTCATTTCATATCTATGCACTGTAACGAATTTACTGAATAGCTACTTGTACCTTGAAATCAAATAGAAATGAACTATAAGAGCTCCCTCCAATCTAGGGAGCTCTTGTAGTTAGTAAGCGGTCTCATGCAAGAAATAATAATAAACGATTTATTACTCTGAATAGATATATAAATCCGACTTGCTGTTTTTTTGCGCAGATACCTGAGTTTAACATCTAATAATTACTCTTAATTCAAACTATCCACCAAAAGCAATTACCCTAAAATAAAGTAACAACGTTATCTTTAATGCAATTTCCCTTCACATTAACTCCATCCTCGTTATATGCACTAAAGACAATCGTTCCCACCTTTCTAGCATCTAGTCCCATTTTCACACTTAAAAGTTGAACAAAGTTTTCATTGTGTGTGCTTATTAATAGTTGCTTATTTTGCATAAGTACAACTTGGCTAAGCACGTCAAGAAAAGAAAAGACATTTATATCATCCAGATTCTGAAAAGGATCATCAATACCCAAGAAGTTAAGATTTGTCCATTTTTGGGACCGATTTAGTGCAAGAAAGATACATACTGCCAGCACATTTGATTGAGCTGAACTAAATTTAAGACTTGCATTAAATTGCTGCTTTAACTCGTTTTCTTCTAGATTTCTAAAATTTCGATCCTTGGCACTTTCTTTAGTTAAAACAATATAAAGATTCTTTTCCTTGGGAACTAACTGTACGTGCCTATATATAGCGTGCGGACTTATTTGCATAAAAAGTTGATCTATAAATTCAGAATGGCGTAGCAGATAATCACTAATTAAGTCACTACGAACCTCCGTATGTTTCTTTTTCAGTAATTCGAGCTCCTCGTTTATAAACTTATGGTAACTCTCAGAAGTTTTAGTTCTTTCGTCTATACTTTCTTTTAATAACTGTCGATCTCCACTTAATTTAGTGACTTCATCCACTTGCAAGAAGTTCCTGACTTTCGGAAGTTTATTTTTTATTTTTTCTTCCAAATTATTCAGCAAAACTACACGTTCATTTAATAGCTCTGTCCATTTATGCGTTTCATAAATATTACCGGTATAATCCGGTAATTTATTTTGTATCTCTTTTATTTGTTTTTCCCTTTTTGCCCATTTATTATCTAAATACACAACTTGTTGATTAATACTTAATACCTCTTGTTGAAGTCCTATTTCTTCCTCTGCAACTCTTAAAAAATAATTATTCACAGTTTGTAACTTCTTCTGAATAAAAATTTCATTTAGATCTAAGTAATGTTTCCAATTACCTGATTCCAATTTCAATAAGTCAATATTCTTTTTAAAGAGATCACCTTTATCTTGTAACTCTTTTATTTCTTCTTTCATTTCCCCAAGACTATGTATGAGTTCACGACCTAGCTTATATTCGGTTAAAAACTTGAATTTTTCCTCTTTTCCGCTTAGCGGTGAAGAGTTATTCAATATAAAGTCATATAATCCCAAAGTATTATTTATGAGTACCTCTCTCCCTAAGATCATCTCATCAATCTGCGCATTATAATCATTAATATTATTCCCCATACTTTTGATTACTGTTTTGACTTTTCTAATCTTCTCACTAAATACACTTTTTTCCGCAGTTAGATCTAAAAGAATTTTCTCGAATTCTGTAAGACTTTTGTTTATACTTTCTATTTGTTCCAACACTTTTTGTTGAAGAAATTCACTTTTAATATACTCTGTTCCACAAACTAGACAAACACTATTATCCTTTTCCTGTAATAAATGATCTTGTACTTGTCGGACCAATTTACTGACTAGTGATTCCTTACTTTCCGATACCTTGTTTTTCACACCCTCAATTTCAGAGTTTATTCTATCAAGTTCTGCATTATTTCTTAAAAGTTCCTCATTCTCTTTGTTAATCGCAGCATCAAGTCCTGCTATTAGGCCCCTTAGCGTTTTTATCTTATTATCCAATTCATGGTATTTTTCACTTTCCTGTATTAGATAAAATTCACTTTTGTTTTCGTCGTACTTAGTTAGGAATGCATTTGTGTTCGAGTAATTATTAATAATCTTTTTAATTTCTTTATGGGCTAATAAGTTAGCTATATCTTCTGCCTTTTTCATCGATTGCCGGCGAGCTTCTTCGTAATTTGTTTTAGTCTCCTGATAAGAACTTCTTCGTATTTTTAAAGACTCCATTAAAATTTTTCTTTGAGTAACTATCTCCTTGCCTTTATTCCTTCTAAATGTTTTATCCTTAAGCCATTTGTACCGTCTTACGGCCTCATGCCGTTGTTGTGTATAGTTTTGAGGTTGTAGGGATATGGCTTCCTCTCCATTTTGAATCGCAAGTACTAATTGTTCCAGTGATTCTTTTTTAGCCGTTACGAAACTCTGTATCGCAACTAACTCTTTAATAATCCCATTCTCTATTTTTTTCACTGCAAGGATATTGAAATCCTTTATATCATCATTATTACTTATACTTTCAATTAGTTCATTAATGATTGAAATGGCTTCTTTTTCTGACATCAAACCAAGATCGAGCATTAATTTTTCCTTTTCATTGATTTGGATGGATACTCTTTCATACTCTGCCTGGGGTTGTTTTAATTCCGCAATTAAGTTTTCTTGTTTTTTCTTAGCAACCTCCTTTGTCTCTTCTATAAAGTTCTCAAAATCAATTCCATATTTTCTAACGCCTAAAATATTATCTATAAGTTTATAACGCTCACTAGGTTTATCAGATCTAATAAAGTTTTGTAAAGCATCCTGGGAAAGTAATTGGGTCGCCGCAAAGAAAGTCGACAGGTTTATTGCACTTTTTCTTTCTTCATGACTAGTATTGGAAAATAAGTTACGGATACTTTCAGTTCCAGTTGTCTTATTTAAATTATCCCCATCAACCATAACTTGGGAGGGTGACATACGACCATCTTTACTTTTCTTTTGTATCCGTTTAACCTTATGGACTTTATCTGTCTCAGAACGAAACCAAATCTCTACTGACATAGTATGAGCGCGATTATCCCTATACAAGCTTTCATTCATTAAGTAATTAAACTTTTGTCTTTCGTTACTTCCCTCATAGCGTGGTATACTACCCGTTAAACACCACTGAATCGAATCAAATATTGTGCTTTTTCCATTTCCATTTGGACCACTTATGATTATCAAATCTTTATTAGAAAAGTCAAATTCATAAACACCATTAAATATGCGGAAGTTACGAATGAGTAGCATTTCAATTTTCAACTTGGCACACCTCACTTGTTAATATCTGGTTTATTACTTTTATTTGCTCTTCCTTGTTTTCTCTGGGCATATCATAAAACTTGAAATATACATCAACAATTTCCCTAACTCTTGTTGATAATCTCCCCTCTTCCTCGTTGTCAGGTTCTTTGTTTAAATTCACAATAAACTCCTTGTCGAAGTTTAGTGGATCAATGATACCTTGACCAAAATTATCATTCAGTGAAGGAACACGTTTTAAATCCTCCAACGACTCAATTACATACTTCCTACAAACCCTGTAATCTTTTTCTATTTCCATATTTAAAGTTGGAACAGAATACTTCTTCATTCCCGTATTAATAATTAATAAAAAGTATAAATTGTTTCTGTACTTTGCTGGT
Organism: Sporosarcina sp. ANT_H38; assembly: GCF_008369195.1. Taxonomy (GTDB): domain Bacteria; phylum Bacillota; class Bacilli; order Bacillales_A; family Planococcaceae; genus Sporosarcina. The sequence goes on from NZ_VOBC01000003.1 coordinate 321,924, forward strand.
ATAGAATCATATACAAATGAAATTATGATTTGATCAACAAACCAACTTTTTAATTGTGCCTCGCTCGTATACTCTTTGGTAACCATACATCTTTTATCGTTTTTCCACACCTCAAGATTACGCTCACGAAGTCTAGTTATTAAGTCTGCATCCTCAAATATAATTTCACTGTAACCATAATTATTGGTTAATCGTTGCAACACGGTATTCGAATTCATAAATCCTCCTACTTTCTCTTCATTCATCTGACAACTCTAAGTTCCAGTCATTTATTACATCTATTTCTTGAAAAGAACTTTCTGGTTGATCGTCCTCTAGATAATTAAAATAATTTTCGACTATATTTATTGGTCGAAATTGAATATTTTCCAAATGTTTAGTAATCTCATTCCCCTGAAAAATATCATCCATATCTACTTGCTGTTCATCACCTTGGGATGCATCCGTAACAGAGGCATGTATACTATCAGTTCTTCTTCTGCTTCTTTTCTTACTCTTCCCTTCTCTTACATCGGCAACAAAACAATAAAAGTCATGACTGTATGCTTCTGAAACTGAACATTCCATTACTGCAGCCCTTACCGCCTTCTTTGCCCATTCCATATCAATACTTTTACGTGTATTATATATCGAAAAAATCTTACCATTTTGATCACTATCTAATCCTTTTGCTACAGAAAGACGCGATTCCATATGCGTATATTCCGTTTCATTATAAAAAACAAGGCAATAAACGAAAGTTTTCAAGGCATTAATTATTCTTACTTTATCAACGTCGTCAAGTGGAAGTCTTGTAGAGAAATTATTCAAGTTAAATATCCTGTGCAAGAATCTATGGTATGCAAATGGATCCCTATGACTTTGTACATCACTTGATAATTGCTGCTGTAAATTAGTTAATGTTGTTAGCAACTCCTGTTTTAAATTAGGCTTCCATGCCCCATTCTGAAATTCAGCTCTTATTATGTCAAAGCAACTAGTGAATTTTTCATGAAGATTATCACGAGTTGCTGATTCTGACGCACTATGATCAGCCATTTCGCACCACTCATTGAACTGTAATCTAAAAGAGTTTTTTTCAAAAACAAAGGTGTCTAAAGAAACATTTTCACTGTCTTGACAAGTTTTCTTAATCACTTCTAATAAAATCATGTCTAAAATAATGCTCGCTTTATATGAATGGAATGTATCCATATTGCCAGTAGTATTACTCATAATATTGTCAATTATTTCTTGCCTTAATGCTAAAATATGACCGTGTCTTTTAACACGGAATCTTTTAAGATACCAACTAATATCTTTAATTGGATCGTCGTAGCCTACTTTACTAAATCTGAATTTTTCCCCTTTATATTCAACCTCCCAATCCAAGTTGTCTACATCCATGCTTTTTATTAGTTTTTGATATTCCTTTTCGTCAATCTCAGAGTAAAAATCATCGTCTTTTTCATAAACCGCAATATCTTTGTTGTACTGAGTATTTATAGCAAGCTCGAACTGTAAATCATAGTCATCGAAAAATGCATCGTCCCTTTTTGGAACATTATTATTTAAATCAAATATATGTAGATTAAGTAAAAACAACTTATCTAACCAACTGCCCTTTTTTTTAATTCTCTCGTGCATTTCACCAAGCTTTAAGTGATTAACAACATCACTATCACGTTTTGTCTTCGCTTGGATAAATCGAATATTCTTATCCCCATAAAGTGCAATATCATCAAGGATTTCAAAAATGACTTTGTCCCACCAAGCTTTTTCAGAAAACAACATTTCAACTAAATATTTAGTAGCTACATAATACTGATATATGAATCCCCTTATTGCCGTGACTCCACTAAGATCAACACTTCTTCCACTTAACAAGGTTGTAACAAATGACTTTTTATCCTCTTCAGTTACTTTGTCACCACTTTTTGAAATATAATCTTCTATTTTTTTGTATAGAAGTGCATTTATTTTTGGTTCTTTGAGCTGTGTTGACATATTCTCTCCCCATTTCAATCGCTAGTTCGGTTATTGTACTTTCCCTACAAAAAATAACTAACAAGTATTTCCACCACTTGATTGTATAGGATAAAATGACTCAACACTTATTTCACTCATTTTTCAGATAATTATAAAGTTTACTCTCCACAGCCTGCTCCATCACCATATTCATATGAACGACAGGAAGATCTTTCCCATTCTTATCAGTCATTCTGCCTTCTTCAACACTGGACTTATCTGGGTCCCCTTGTCCTAAGTAATAGAAATCGGTTCCCTCATCGTCATCTTTTTTCACGAAGATATGAATAGCGATATTATTGTCGTCTGAATGAATGATTTTCTGAACTTCTTGGGAACTTAATGATCGATTACTTCTTGTGTACCACTTAAGTAATTCCGGGTTCAGGAGTTCGTCGCCGTAATTAACGCTCGATTCCACTTCTTCGTTCTTATGGTAAGTAATAAAGATGGGACAAGTGTTGTGCTTTGGCTTATATCCATACATAGTTGAACTTTCATCTACATTCCAATTCAAAAGCTTACAGGCATCTTTTCTGGAGTATTTTTCATATAGCGTGAGCGGGCGATTGCATTTATACAGCTTCGACTTCGCTTTTGCACTATGAATAACGTCTAGAATTAGCTCTCTAAAGTAAGGATTACTTGTTAATCCTTCACGAATCAATTCATTCAACATATAATTTTCACTTTCATATACGGCGACTAATGGCTTTCCGCCATACTTACTTTGAACGCTTGTTGTGAAAAATGATAAATCCAGGATTCTATTCACTGATGCCATTGTTGCTTTATCTGTTCTACAGTTATTTGCAGTCAGCAGACTCACAAAGTCATCATAATGAAACTTTTCGTGTCCAAGTAATTGTTCCAGCAAAAGAATTTCATGCAGACGTTTTCCGTTTAAAACTTCCAATGAAAGCATTGTTAACACTTTATCTTCATAGCTCGTTAAAGCAGGAACTTCTTCTTTCATTTTCAATAAGAACTGATAATAGTTCGTATGCTTCTCTACGATGACAACAGGATCGATGGAATGATTTGTTACAAAATCATATAAGTAGGGAACCCTGCCGATTTTATTCTTCAATTCTACATAGGCATCTCGTAAAATTTTCAATGCGGTCAAATTACTTTCATTAATTGAACTAAAAATTCTTTTCTTAGCGATCTCTTCAAAGCTAACTGTTGATACGCCTTTAATATAGCTTGTATCCTTTGTCCGTCGACGAACATTGTCTTTATTTTGAGATTTGTCACCTGAGAGTGCAACCGGAATTAGATAGTTGTTTTTGTAGTTGCCAATAAAGTCAATAATCGTCACATAGTTTTTCGAATCATGCTTTCGTAATCCACGTCCGAGCTGTTGAATGAATATGATACTCGATTGAGTTTGTCTCAACATCACCACTTGGTTTATGCTCGGAATATCAATTCCCTCATTAAAAATATCCACCGTCAAAATATAATCAAGAACTCCGTTTTCTAATTGGGTTATCCTACGCTCTCTTTCACCTGGTAAATCATCCCCTGTTAATGCCACTGTTCGAAATCCTCTATTGTTCAACGCAATGGATAATTCACTTGCTTCGGCTTTTCGGCTACAGAATATTAACCCCTTTACTTCATTACCTGAGAAACCATAGTAATTAATTTTCTCAATAATATGGGTTACACGCTCCTCGGTTACGAGCTTTGTGAAAACGGCAGTATCATCGATTAAATCTCCATCTAATTCAAGATCTGTTACGCCAAAGTAATGAAATGGACAAAGCATGTCCTCTTCAAGTGCTTCTTGCAGCCTGATTTCATAAGCGATATTGTAATCAAACAATGAGTAGATATTAAAGTCGTCCGTCCGCTCCGGAGTAGCTGTCATTCCCATCAGAAATCGCGGTTTGAAATAATTAATAACACGCTGATAAGAAGCGGCCCCTGCCTTATGTACTTCATCTATTAGAATATAATCAAAATCTTTCGGGTCAAACTGATTTAAGTTTTCTTGTTTTGACAGTGTTTGAATACTAGCAAATAGATACTTTTTATCTAACTGCTTGCTAGCACCTACATATAATCCGAACTCTTCATCGATTCCACCCAAAATTCTTTGGAAATCTTCTTTTGCTTTGTTTAGTATTTGCTCCCGGTGAACTATAAATAGCATTCTCTTAGGCGCAAAACTCCTAACATCAAATGCAGATAAATACGTTTTCCCAGTACCAGTTGCAGAAATCACCAAACCTTTGTCTTTTCCTTCATCACGAACAGCCTGTATCTGTAATAACGCTGCTTTCTGCATGGCATTCGGAACAATTTTCACCGATTCTTCGATTGCATTTGGATTATAGGTTGCAGGCATCTCGATCACTTGCTCTGCAAGTCTAAGATCTGCATTTTTTAAGTATTCTACTTCATAACTTTCTATCCACTTTTCAGTAAGTAATTCTGAGTTAGACCATACGTCTTCAAACTGATGTTTAAAATGATGAACAATATCACCATTTTCATGGGACGTTAATTTTACATTCCACTCATAATTTACTTTCAAAGCATGCGCAGTAAGATTGGAACTACCCACGATCAGAGAGTAGTGCGTTTTATGTTTAAAGATATAACCTTTGGAATGAAAGCCTTTTAACTGTGTTAAGCGTACTTCTACATTCGTTAACTTCATAAGCTCTTTAAATACTTTTGGTTGATTAAAAAATAAATATGTAGAGGTTAATATTCGACCTGAAACACCCTTTTCCTTAAGATCTAAAAACAGGGATTTCATTGTAGCAAGACCACTTTCAGTAATAAAAGCTACCGAAAAGATGAAGTCTTCACTGGTTTCAAGTTCTTCTTGTAGTGTATTTAAAACGTTTATATTTTTCTTAACATTATTGATTAATAGTTCTGGTTTAAAACTACCGGAGTTGCTTTGGTTTTTATCGATGAAGCCCTCTTGCAGTGAGTCAGTTAAATTCCGAATAAAACTTTCCATGTTATCACCGCATCTCTTCGCTATTTTATTTCTTCTGGATTAGATTCGTTAACTTTTCAATTGCCGGAATGTCAGCGGGCGCCCAGTTCAACAACAGTAACTCTTCTCTCGAAATCCATCTTATTTCCGCATGTTCCGAAAGCGCTGGCGTTCCAGAAATAACTTTCGACATAAACGTCTCTAGCCTCACTATAACTTTTTCATATTCATACGTAGTATCTTCCACTTGATCAAACACTTCAATCATACAGCCAAGTTCTTCTTGAATTTCTCTTTTCAAAGCCTCTTTTTTTGTTTCGCCTTCTTCAATCTTTCCACCTGGAAACTCCCAGTAGTTCGGTAAGGTCATTTCTGGCCCTCGTAGTGCACAAAGGATTTTACCGGATTCACTTTCTATAATTGCTCCTACGACATGTACTATTTTTTTGATTGTAATCACCTATTCTTAATCTTATTTTTTCCACATTAATCTTCAAAGGTCCTAGCCATTAATTATATACAAATCATACCATATCGCTACCGTTTAAATGTTTAATTTAGCTAGGCCCTTCAATCCTTAAAGAACCTCTTGCATATTGTATTTCCTCAACAATCATACCAATCCGTCCAATAAGCATCACAATTACTATTGTCATGAATCGCTAAAAATTCACCCCACGTAATCACTTTCGTCAAACATGCTTCACTTCCATACTGTGTTGCAGCAGATTCAATGTAAAACCCTTCTTGAATGGCGGGTATGACGATTAATTCGTAACCTGCTGTACAGATCTATTTGAAGTACCCTTCGTCTAAATCACAAATTACACACTGCTTGCTCCCCTTCTATTTCCTAACGACTAATTGCAAAGTACCTAGTTCTGAAACAATTCTAAGTTGTTTTAGAACCAGATATCTTTTTTTATTTTGCATTAGGATAGGTTAAAACAAAATAAGGATCAAATAAAGTACGCTAACATACCTTACTTGTTCCTTATTTTCGATTTAGGACTCCTTATTCGGTTCTTAATGCATTACATTTCAGAGAGTTCCTTCTGCACTTCCAGACGAAAATCTTCACTTCCAAGTAACTTCGATTCGAATGAATTCATGTTATTTCTGATGAGCATTCCTTGCCAGAAGTTCAGGTCATCTGTCATAAGGACGATTTCGATTTTATCCCCATTGTGATCTTCTGCATACAATGCATCTGTCAGTATGAATAAAGTTGATCCGCCCTTTGCGCCTAGATGGACAAAGCGGTCATGATTGCTTTCGTTTAGCTGCATTGGCCATTCGAGTAAGTCTCTTATAGTTTCAGAGGCTGTCTTCGGAAATTGGTCATTCGAAATCGCTGCCAGTAATTTCCCGTAATCATTTGCGGATGCACCTACTAAGCGATCTGACCACACTTTTTGCACATCTGTAGACGGACCATATGTTACATCTCCAGCTTTAATGGTTCCTTCTTTCATTTGTTCGCTTAGTTCTTCAGCTAATGTGCGATATTCTTCCATCGACATGGCCTCGAGCTTTTTGATTAATTGCTTCTCATTCATCGATTCGCTTTTTATTTGATTTGGAATCAAGATAGCACTGACAATTGGATAGACGTCCTCATGCTGTGTTAGCCCGAGGGCTTTTGCCCGCTCATTGATGGCAGATATTCCGAGCAAATCGATTAGGTAGTCTGTGTTGGCATTGGAGCTGTAGGTGGCCATTCCTTTTGCGATATCATGCAGTGTCACTTCATTATTTTTGATTTTACCTTCACTTTGCATCGCATTTAACCACTCTTCATGTGCATTGCCGTCCGAGTTTTTTAAGTAATAGCGGTTTAAGTCCTCAAGCGGCACTAAACTGTCTTTGTTCAGCTGGCCTGCATCGATTTGCATTGCATATTCTGCAGCAATCAGTATCTTCACGGTACTTGCCAACGGCCGTACTACATCCGATTGGTAGGTGATTAATGTCACACCGTTTTCCGCTAGGTACAGGGAGGTAGTTTTAGGATTGTCTTTCAGATGGTTTAGGACATACTCAGGATTTTCCCTGGATATGGCAAAGCCAGCGATTCCGATGATTAGAATAATTGAACCATAGATGCTCAATCGCTTTTTTGTATACGTTTTTTTATCGAATACAATCATTGCCGAGAAACCGACTATCAATGCGAGTAAATAATTAACGCCGAACACTAACACGGTGATAATGATGCCGAGTATAATTGCTAACGTTACTATTACTTTCCGCATTTCCTCTTTTGTTCTGTTCTCTTTTTTGGCTAATGGCAAGAGTGTAAGAATCACGATTCCCAGCATCCCAATCCACGCAAGAGTATTCACGCAACAACTCCCTTTCTAACAATCCAAGTTTTCCACATACATTATGTGTGAGCGAATAGCTAACTTAATATTTTCTTTTTAATACCGAAAGGATAATTGCTTGAAGAATTAATAATCCTGTGATTAAAAACCAAATTGCCCATTTGTACGCATCATATTCCAGAGCGCTAATGAATCGATTATACAATTCGAGGAAAAGCCACCCGAGAGGCAATAATGGAAATACTATACTATATGATTTATTAGAAATACTTTTCCCGCGTTCGTCTTTGTATTCTTCACCCCATTCAAATTTCAAAGAAATAAATATTGCAATAAAGAAGATCACTACATAGACAAGATGAAACACAGCTAATAAAATCCCCATAACCTCTTACTCCTCCTCGACTTCATATTGAAAAACTTCGTGTAAATCTACCCCAAACATCAGTGAAATATCATACGCTAATTTCAAAGACGGATTGTACCTATTTTTTTCAAGAGAAATAATTGTCTGCCTGCTCACCCCCAATTTGTCAGCCACCTCTCTTTGTGACAAGCCTCTTTCGGCCCTTAGTACAACAATTCTGTTTCGTATCTTTCTTTCATTAGTTAAAGTCATTTCAATCACCTCTTATAAACTGAGTGTAATATATTTCATACACAAAGTAAAGTTTATTTAACACATAGTCTGAAATATATTACTCAATTCATATTTATATACTAGAAAAGAGCGCCTAACAATTAGAGTTATCACCACCATAAACGAAATTCAAAACTGAAATACATTTACAATCGGTTCTTATTTCCTCACACCAGACTTTTTCACCAACATGGCACTACGAGTGAACGCCCCCTTGTTAGTAACACACCCATAAATCATTTCCTTCATAGTTCTTGAAAGCTTTTCGTTTACACTTCCACCAACAAGGTAATAGATAGACAAGGAGGTTGAACAATGAAGAAATTTGATGCAGTCATAATTGGTTTTGGTAAAGGTGGAAAGACATTGGCGGCAATGCTGGCCAAAGAGGGACAGCGCGTTGCAATGATTGAAAAATCGGCAGAAATGTATGGTGGAACGTGCATCAACATCGCTTGTATTCCAACGAAATCACTCGTTTTTCAATCTAATAATCGGAAATACTCAGAAGTACCTAAAATGGAATTTTATAAGGAAGCGATAGAAGAAAAGGATCATTTAACTTCATTTTTACGAGATAAAAATTTTCATATGCTAGATGATCTTGAAAAAGTCACGGTCTTTACTGGAGTCGCTTCCTTTTTAGATGATGACAAGGTCCAAGTGAAAACTGACAACGAACAATTCGAGTTAACAGCAGATAAATTCTTTATTAACACAGGATCTTCCCCTATCACTCCGCCAATTGAGGGACTAGAGGCGGCTGATTTTGTTTATAATTCAACCACTTTACAGCAATTAGATAAGCTTCCCGAAAAGTTGGTTATCATCGGCGGAGGCTATATCGGTTTAGAATTTGCTTCGATTTATGCGAACTTCGGTTCAGAGGTAACGGTTATTGACAGTTCATCTACCTTTTTAGAAAACGAAGATCGTGATATCGCAGAAGAAGCAAAAAAAGTGCTTGAGGCGAAAAATATTACGTTTGTAGTAGACAGCAAAGTCGAGTCCATTGAAAACCGTGATGGAGGCGTGGTCGTTTCTTATAAGACGGGCGATACTAATCATGCGGAAGCCTACGGTAATGCACTGTTACTTGCTACAGGAAGAAAACCAAATACTGCAGGATTAGGCCTCGAAAACACTTCCGTAGAAGTAAATGACAGAGGAGCAGTTGTGGTTGACGATTCGTTGAAAACGAAGGCTAAAAATATTTGGGCATTAGGCGATGTCAATGGTGGACCTCAGTTTACTTATATTTCACTTGATGACTTCCGTATTGTCAAAAGCCAATTAATTGGCGATGGGAGCTATACGAGAAAAGCTCGTAGCAACGTTCCCTATTCTGTTTTCATCGATCCGGTTTTATCACAGGTAGGGTTAAATGAAAAAACGGCCAAGGAAAAAGGGATTGCCTACAAAGTGGTAACACTTCCAGCAGCTGCGATTCCGCGTGCCCGTGTCGTGAAACAAACGGATGGTCTATTGAAAGCCCTTGTAGATCCAGACACACAAGAGATTTTAGGTTGCACGCTATTTTGTGCTGAATCTAGTGAAATGATTAATGCAGTACGTATTGCGATGGAAGCGAAATTGCCGTATACGTTTTTGCGAGATACAATCTTCACACATCCCTCGATGAGTGAAGCGTTGAATGATTTGTTTTCTAAAGTGGAATAGCAATAGAAAAAGAGAAGATTCCCATCTTGGATATCTTCTCTTTTTCTATTGCTGAAATTGGGCAGATGTGAGGAGGAAATTACTTTTGGGGACTGGACTTTCTTATTGCGAGGTATTTCTCAGTAGTTTTCAATCGGTCATAGATTAGTCGGCTAGTGTTCATGTCCATCTCTAAACTTGTCTCACAAAGCCAAAATTTCAGTTACGTTACTGTAACTAACTCTACAGCTTCTATAACCAATGGAGTTCCTGCAGATATATTGCCAGTGACACCATTAAAGGTTAATTCTGTTGCAGTAATGGCATACAAACCGCCCTCTTGTAGTACACCGTTCAAATAGAGATTGTAGTACCCATTCGTTACTACTGGAAAAGCTGTTGCAGCCGTTCCATTGTCATTCAAAAAAGTAGTTGCAGCGACAGTAGTACCGTCGACGACAGCTAAAGGTGCTGCCAATACATTAAAAAACCTTGTCGAAGTACCTGTAACAGCAACATGAATATTAATAAGGGATAGCGCCATTTTATTCACCTCCTTTTGTCTACTTTATAGTAAATGTAAGACCTCTACGAAGTGACAGGGCTGTCCAAAAAACAAGCTTTATTATTCGTATGAAAACCCCACTGATTCAATAATAATTGAATTACTGTCTGAGATTTTTGAAGCAGTAGGAATAATAATTAAGGAATTCGTATTTACTGTATATAATCCTCCCTCTTGCATTATCCCGTTGATGTATAGATTAACGTACCCGCTTGGGTTGAAAATCGAAAAGTGAGTGGTTATGTTTCCATTATCATTTAAAAATAGATTTGAAGGAATAGTTACCCCATTCGTCAAATCAATGTCAGTGGTCGGGATATAAAAATATCTATTTATGGTCGGCGTGATACTATCTATAGGGGTACTTTTCGGGATATCTCCAATGCAAGTAGAGTTTATTTTTATGCGTGGCCAGCATCCAACTCTATTTCCACAATCAGTGATACTGTTAAATTTCAATACCTTCTTATTTCTTTTAGGTTGCTCCATTATTTTTTCACCTCCGTACCATACTATATGATAGTAGTTTGTTATCTGTTTGACTGTTTGACCGTTTGGCACTATTTCGCATGCATTCTTATTGTCTTGCAAATAAAAAACCCCACTCCACAGTGAGGTTTTTCATCGTTTCTATTCCCTATTGACCGGCATCGAGCAACATCTGAAGGAGCCGCCGGATTTGATAATTTCCGAGAAATCGACTTCTATGACTTCAAATCCTTGTGCACGAATTTGTGCGTTGACTCGTTTGTTTTGCGGTAGACTGAACACTTTTTTGTTACCGATTGATAAGACGTTTGTGCCCATCGTGAATTGTTCTTCTTCGGATACTTCGATGAGCTTGTATTTGGCCGAAAGCATGTCGACTACTTCAGGATCGAGTGCTTTTGGGAAAATAAGCCCTACTTCGGGTGACAGGATGTTAAATACACAGTCGAGATGCAAGTATTTTTCATCGAATGGAACAGGAATAATTGTGTAATCTGGAAGATCAGCATTTAATTTCTCAGCTGCTTCAATGGATGTACGGCTACTGATTCCGACATACAATGTACCTCGATCTACGATGACGTCTCCGCCCTCTACTCGATTCGTTGTCGTCTGGAACGAGATATCCTCTTCTTCCAACCATTCTTCTAACGCCTCTTCTTCCCCTTTACGAATATCACTTGCCATTTCCGCAACGAAAATGTCGTCACCAACAGCAAATCCGATATCACGTGTAAATACTTGTTCCGGGAATTGTTCGGATGAGGGCAATTTGATCACTTCGACTCCATGTTCTATAAGGAGTTCTTCAAACTCTTTATGTTGTTTCATTGCGAGTCCGACATTTATGTTCTCATCTTCGTATTCTTTTTGTACAGCATTGATTACTTCGTCAATCGCCATAAACTTAGGTTGACATAGGATGACGCGTTGCAGCGTATCATACTCTGTATCGCATTTTATTGTGTCTGTATTTTCTATAGGGGAATTCATGTTGGATCCTCCAATTTCTTTAGTCTTCTTTACACTTCCCCATCAAATACTATTTAAACATTTTAATGGTTTGCTCCCGCACCTAACGGGAATGGGTATATATAGATATTGAGTTAAATGGAGGAGAAACGATGATTCTGAAAGATAAGGCTTTATTGACAAAAGAGGATTTTGCGGAACGTACCGATTTGCCTGATTGGCTGTTGAAGGAATACCGGACATTCCATAAAACTGTTACCGATAAGACGTTTCCTTGTTATTTCGGTATGGGAGGAGAGCTTAAGGGCGAATTGCGCTATGGGTATATAACACAGAACGACTGGTCCAATTTGCCGGAAACATTGAAGTCATTTTTGGCACTTTTCGAAGATCCCGCACATAAGAGGCATGGGTTATTCGTGTTTGTTGAGCCATTTGAAACAGAAGGTTCTTTGGATGAGTACAGGAAGCAGTTCTGGGAAATATTGCAGTACTTGCATGGTGTGGATGAAATCGAATGGCCTGCAGATAGTCCCCGCGATCCTGCCCATCATCTGTGGGATTTCCGTTTTCATGGCGAGCCGATTTTTGTGTTTGGCAATGCACCGGCTTACAAGCAGCGAAGAACGCGAGATCTTGGCAATGCAATGGTGCTCGGTTTTCAGCCTCGTCGCATCTTCGAAGGGTTGAAAGGGACGGAAAAGGGTGGAGTCATGTCACGAGAAAAAGTACGTGAGCGTGTTGAGTTATGGGATCAGCTGCCGAAACATCCGGATATTAGCCATTTCGGAGACCCTGAACATAACGAGTGGAAACAATTTTTTATTGGGGATGATGTGGAGCCGATTCAAGGAAAATGTCCATTCTCGCATAAAGAGAAGATGGACTAAAAAGTGCCCAATAAAGACAAAAAACCTCACACTTCTGTGAGGTTTCTCCTTACGGGCAATTATTTCCCAAATACTGTCGATTTCCCGGGAAATAAAGCGAATTATTTCCCAGCCATACCATAGTACAAATTCATCTCTACTTCAGGTACCATACTGCCACCTGTTCCCCAGACCAGATGTGTAGCATTTGCTAAATTAGCATCTTTCACATCTCCACGAATGGCATGTACTAGGCCTGTCATCCCTGCAAGCGCAGATGGTTCTAGTCGAATGTTTTCTGTATCTGCAAGAAGTTTTAATAACTTGAACATCGTTTCGTCCGCGATTGTGTAACAACCGGATAATAACGGTTCCATCGTCTTGCCCACGAATCCAGAAGCTGTGCCTACTGCGAGCCCGTCTGCAACGGTTTTATTGTCTAGACCAAAGTCTTGAACTGAAACCTTGTCGTGAAGACCAGTCATCATACCGAGCATCATACATGGAGAATGCGTTGGTTCTGCGAAGAAACAGCGGACTGCATCGCCGAATGCGAGCTTCAATCCAAATGCTACACCTCCAGGACCACCACCAACACCACATGGCAGATAAACGAACAGCGGGTTGTCTTCATTAACGACTGTACCACGCGCCTTCATCTGCGCTGCAACACGTTCTCCCGCAACTGCGTAACCTAAAAATAAGTCGAGTGAGTTTTCGTCATCAACGAAATGACATGAAGGATCTGCATCTGCTTGGCGACGCCCTTCTTCAACGGCCTTGCTATAATCATCAGCGTACTCAACGACCGTAACGCCTTTTTCACGTAGCATATCCTTTTTCCATTGTTTCGCATCTGCAGACATATGAACAGTAACATCGAAACCGAGCTTGGCACTCATGATGCCGATGCTTAGACCAAGATTTCCTGTTGAGCCGACAGCGATTTTATGTTTGGCGAATAAGCGAGTGAATTCCGGCTCTGCAAATTTAACATAATCCTCTTCTGTTGTTATCAATCCGTTTTCAATTGCAAGTGTTTCGGCGTGTTTTAGGATTTCGTAAATTCCTCCACGTGCTTTGATAGAACCTGAAATCGGTAGTGCATTGTCTTCTTTCAGTAGAAGTTCACCAGAGATTGCTACTTTGTATTGATTGGCAAGCGCTTCTTTCATGTTCGGAATGGCAGTAATCGGTGATTCGATAATGCCATTCGACGCTTTTGTTTCCGGGAAGACATGCGCGATATATGGTGCGAAACGTTTTAGTCGGTCAGATGCATCTTTTACGTTTGGTACAGTCACACCTGTTTTAGAAAGTCCCGTTGTTGTTGACTCCATTAAGGGGTTGAGCCACAGTACTTCTTCATGCGCTATTAGCTGTTCTAAAAGAGGGAGTTTCTTTTTCCATTCATTTACTTGTGCTTTTTCCATCATGTTTATCGCCTCATTTTTAGGGGATTTTGTATGAATAGTATAACATGCGAGTAAATTGGATTCACATTTAAAAATGGCACTTCCCTATTACTCGTCGTATACCACCTCTAATACTTCTGTAATTAAATATAGCCCCACCAAAGGTTTCGGCAGGACTTCATTTTTTCATTGTGTGTGACTAATCGTGGAAAGTACTTTTTCTTCGGGCATTTTCATAACCCTAGCGATCGTTTCAACCGGAAACCCTTCAGTATGCATGCTAAGAACAGTTTCTTTTTTGCCTTCTTCTTTACGTTCACGCATCACTTCATCTTCACTAATCCGATGCAATTCATCATTAGCTTTTTCAATTCCCACGTCAGTCATCGCAACCTCCCCCTTTACTTTGTCATCTCCAGATTGAAATAACATCCACTTGGTTAATAGATCTCCAACAGTCAATTCTTCGCTAGCTACACTTTAGGAATCTCTAAAACATGAATTTCCAAGATGTCTGTAAATTTGATTTGCTCTTCTTTGTCCATTTAACTATCCAACACAAATCTCTCAATCAACTCTCTCGTCAAATCAAATCTCGGAGTTGTGTTATCTTCCCCAGCTGCTTCAACATCTATTACGACAGAAATAATGCGTCGTCCATCAAAAACTCCAGTACTGACAAAGCAAGAGCCCGCCTGATCTGTAAAGCCTGTTTTCAATCCGTCGATTCCCTCAAAGGCTTCGGGCATGCCCGCAAGCATCAAGTTGGTACTCCACAACGTAGTTCCATTCCCCGTTTTGAAGCTCGGAAGCCTTGTGAAGTCGAGTACTTCGGGATGCTTGGCAATCAGCTTTTGCGCAATAACTGACACGTCACGTGCAGAGGCACGATTTGTTTGTTCGTGCCCTTTGCCAATGTAATCACCATCAAGTCCGCTTGCGTTGAAGAACGTCGTCTCCTTCAGACCGAAAATGCTGGCTTGTTTATTCATCAAATTAACAAACGTTTCTTCCGTTCCACTCACCATTTCAGCAAGTGCCACCGCTGCGTCATTTGCAGAACTAACCGTCATAGCCGAGAACAGTTCTTTCAATGTATACGAGTTACCAGCTGTCATGCCGAGTTTGACTGCAGCGGATTGCCCTACATTTTGTAGTATCGCTTCACTTGGCTGGTACTTACTCTCCCATGATAAATTACCGTTTTTGACGGCATTGAGCACGAGATACTGCGTCATCAACTTAGACATACTTGCGATTGGTAACGACTCCGCGCTATTTTCCTCGTAAATTACTTTACCCGTACCAGCGTCTATCAGAATAATTGCATTTGCAGTAATCGCTAAATCTGCTTTCTCAAAAATTTTCTCTTTGTTGTTCATCACAAATGTAACGCTCAACACAAGTATCACTAGTATAAAGATCAATTTCTTCATATTTTCCACACCTTTTCAGTAATAAGAGTTCATTACCTTAATCATGAACGGTAATAGTGAAGAATTACCTAGTATTATCATGAAGAATTTCTTAAGTTTTAGTGTACAAGCTGTCTATAGAAAACGATTGATTACCCAAATGACGACCAAAACCGCCCCAAATCCAAACCAGATGAGCGCAAGCAATTTTTCTCTTTTCTTCTTATCCTCCATTTTCCTCGTTAGAAAACGCGCGAAAAATTCTACTGCTATCGCCAAGATAATAATTAGTATCCAACGCATGTTTAACCCTCCATTTCTACTGTTATCATTTTTCTTGATTATTAGTCCCAATACGCTAATTCTATCACTCATTTCGACGACTGCGTACAATCTGTAACGCACACACAACCCCCGTCCTTGCCGAATATAATACTAGAACAACTCAGTAATGGTGGTGCTTATAATGGAATTAACAATAAGTCCGCCTATCGATGATTGGTAATTTCGGTAGGGCAACATAATTTCAAGCACATTGTTCGCTTACTGGATATTTCAAGGTCGTGGCAGTGAACCACAGCGGTTCGCGGAGGAGAACTACTGTCGACGGGCAATCAGTTCGACAGGTTTATTGCCGACAAACTTGCCTCCAATTAGTGAACAAGAAAAATAAATTTCAAGTTATTTTGAATAAGATACTAAAACTCCGCCAACTCGATTTGTTGGCGGAGTTTCTATGGCTTATTGTTGATGATTGACAACTTATGAGCTGTTATAACTTCGTCCGCACATCCCATAACTCTGGAAAGAACTGATGATCCAGTACAGACTTTAAGTAATTCACACCAGACGAACCACCCGTCCCCATTTTAAAGCCGATAATTCTTTCAACGGTTTTCATATGACGGAAGCGCCACTGCTGATGACTGTCTTCGATATCGACTAGCTTCTCCGCAAGCTGATATAAATCCCAGTAATTATCAACGTCGCGGTATACTTTCATCCACGCATCCGCCACTGACGAATCCCCTTTGTATGTAACGGTGAAATCGCGTTCGAGCAGTTCCGGGTTTATCGCGAAGCCAGCCCTCGAAAGTGCACGTATCGCCACATCGTAAATACTTGGTGCGCGAAATGCCGCTTCTAAGTCACTTGCGAGTTCGGGATCTTTCTCGTAAATCTTTAAAATATGCGGTTGCTTATAACCGAGCGCGAACTCAATAAGCCTGTTCTGGTAAGACTGGAAGCCTGATGAACGACCTAAACTGTCCCTAAATTCCATATATTCGGCGGGTGTTAGTGTCGACAATACATCCCACGCCTGGATAATCTGCGTCTGCGTTTTCGACACGCGTGCAAGCATTTTAAACGCTCCCGGCAACTCATCTTTTTCAATTAATTCTATGGCCGTATTAAGCTCATGCAAAATGAGTTTCATCCACAACTCGCTTACTTGGTGAATGACGATGAACAACATTTCGTCATGATGGCCAGACAGACGTTGCTGACTCGATAGTAATTTGTCTAGATTCAAATACTCTCCGTAAGTCATATTATCTTTGAAATCCGTGTGAATTCCTTTTTCAGTCATGATTGGTGTGGTCCTCCTTCGATTGGTCGTAATACTGCGCGAACTGGACTGCCATCGCCATCTTTTAGAGGAAGTGGTAATGCAATCAGTTCATAATCACCCGGTTCTACTGCGCTTAGCACGATATTCTCTAAAATCATGACACCATTTTGATTGAGAGAATGATGGGCACTGACCGTCTTACTCGTTTCCGGATCAACGGATGGTGTATCGACGCCAATAAGACGAACTCCTCTTTCTAGCAATAATGGACCGATATCTGCGCGCAAATACGTGAAAGTTTCCGGGAATACATTTGGATCAGGGCGGCTACCTGTTTTCAATAAAATCCGTACTGCCCCTCCGAAATCGATGTCTTCTAAGTCAGCACGACCAATACTTTCTTTTCCCGAAACGTCGAGCACCCGTGCACGCCCGATGTATAAATCAATCGGTAAATCGAGCACTTTTAGCCCGTTGTCATCGAAGTGAAACGGTGCGTCAATATGTGTTCCCATATGCGTACTTGTTGTTAGCTTCCCAATATTCACTGAACCAGTTTCGTTTTTTGAATATGCAACTTCATATGCAAATGGTGTGTCACCCGGCCATTCCGCGATATCATTTTGCAGTGGCTGTGAAATATCAATCCATTGCCCCGTCATGCGACAACACCTCGTTTATTCTCAAATTTCTCGTAGCGTTTTTCATCCATGATGATTTTTAGTTTCTGCACAGTGTGCCAGACGTCTTCAAAAGAATTATAAAGTGCGACCGGCGCAAGTCGGACACCGTTTGGCGCGCGGAAGTCTGGAATAATACCGTCTTCTTTCAGCGCTTTGCAAATTCGAGCGGCTTCTACATGCTCAAGCAAGATATGGCCACCGCGCGATTCGTCCACCGGGTTACCAATTGTGAAACCTTGCGTGGACAGTTCCTGTTCAATTAACGCCAGCATATAGTCCGTCAGCTGCAGTGATTTTTCGCGAATTTTTTTAATGCCTATTTCTTCAAACAATTCGAGTGCCCCGATAATCGGTGCCAAACTAAGTACATGCGGTGTTCCGATTTGATAGGCAGTCGTATCCATCGCAGGGTCCATTGTATGATCCATATCAAATTGCGATTCCTTTTTCGAACCAAACCATCCCGCTAATCCTGGCGCTGTCCCGAAATGTTTGTCATGAACGAACAGCCCTGCAACTGAGCCAGGTCCACCGTTCAAATGCTTGTATGTACACCAGAAAGCAAAGTCCGTACCCCATTCATGCAGCGCATGTTCAATCGAACCGATGGAATGGCATAAATCAAAGCCAATCGGGATACCTTTTTCATTTGCAGCTTTCGTGAGTTTCTCCATATCGAGTATTTGCCCACTTCTGTATAAAACGGCTGGCAGAACGACAAGCGCGATGTCTTCTGTCATCGCCTCGATGATATCATCTTCATTTAAAAATCGGCCGTCCCTGCTTTTCACCTGGACAAGATGTTCATCCGGATTAAAACCTTTCAGTGCCAGTTGGCTTTTTAGTGCATAAATGTCCGATGGGAAATTTAGTTCGTCAGCGAGAATCTTTGTTTTAGTCCCCGATGGTTTGTAAAATGTCGCGGCAAGCTGATGCAAGTTTGTCGTTGTCGAACCCGTTGCAATGACCTCATTTTTTGTTCCCCCGACAAGTGGCGCCATCTTTTCTCCAACCGACTCCGATAGGTAAAACCACGGATTATCGCCTTCTGTCCAGCCATCGATACCGAGTGTTTTCCACGAATTAAGTAATTCGTGCAGCGTGCGCTCGGCCCGTTTTGATAATAAACCGAGTGAATTTCCGTCCATATAAATAGTGTTTTCCAGTAAATAAAACTCATCTTTGTAGTTGGTAAGATTGTCTTTATCGTCAAGTTCTCTTGCAAAATTGATTCCAAACATGTTTGTTCCCCCTCGTTTGAATTTTCCGTAATTAGTGGAATTGTAACATATTGAGCGTACTTGTAACGGGGTTTATTAGCAGTATAATAAACAATGGTCAAAATCTCTTACATTGGAAAGCTGCAAGATTGTCGATTAATAATCAAGAACCTTCCATCTATTCGTATTGTAATAAATGGACGATTCTCATTCGTCTTATGAAAAGTAGTACATACTTATTTCTGTTTCGAGAAAAACTCTCGAGCAATTTGAGTAGGATTTTCAGCTTGCATTAATGCGGACACAACAGCAACACCAGCTATCCCTGTATTCCATAATGACTCGATGTTTTCAAGCGTAATCCCACCAATCGCCACGGATGGAATCGAAACCGACCGTGTAATTTCTTCAAGTATTCCGGCCGGTAGAACTTTCGCATCACTTTTTGTCCCCGTTGGAAATGCCGCACCCACTCCTAGATAACTCGCACCCGTTTCTTCTGCTAACAATGCCTCTTCCACTGTCGAAACCGAAACGCCAACAATCATCGACTGAGGCAAAATGTTTCTAACCGCGTGAAGTGGCAAATCACTTTGTCCGATGTGCACACCAGCTGCGCTCACTGCAAGTGCAACATCGACGCGGTCGTTAATAATGAGTGGAACATCGTACCGATCAAGTAGTTCTTTCAATGCTTTTGCTTTCTCATAAAAAACATTGCCATCACTACTTTTTTCCCGTAGCTGAACAAGAGTAACGCCGCCTTCAATTGCTTCTTCTACAATTGTCAGTAATGTTTCTAATGGAGCCGCCTCTTCCGTAACAAGATAAAGTGTCAAATCAAGATTCAAGTAGACGCACCCCTTCCTTCCAAATATCCCCGTTCATATTGAAAATTTCATCCATTAACCGAACTTTATACATGCCAATTCCTTCACCTTCTTGAAGATTACCTTTTGCTCGCTCGCCAGCCAGACTCATCAAAGACATCCCAGCAACACTCGCTAAAAAGTAGTTATCCGTTGTTCCAGCAAAGCATCCGATTAATGAAGTAGTCATACAACCAGTGCCAGTAATGATTTTCAACCAACTGTCCCCATTATCGATTTGAATCGTTTCCTTACCATTTGAAACCGTATCTACCTTGCCGCTTACGACAACTACGCAAGAAAAAAGATTTGCTGCTTTTACAGCAAGCTCTTTCCTAGTTATAGTAATGTCACCTTCATCTACTCCCCGCGTCTTGGAAGCACCGCCAATTAACGAATCTACCTCACTTGCATTGCCACGAATAACCGCAACATCCACTTGTTGTAGTAACTCTTTCGCCTTCCCTTTACGAAATGCCGTTGCACCAACCCCGACTGGATCAAAAATAACAGGAACTCCTTTCTTATTTGCAGCTTTACCCGCTAAAACCATTGCCTTAAATCCTTCAGCTTGAATCGTTCCAATATTAATAATGAGTACATCCGCTAATTGCACCATTTCCTCTACCTCGTTTACACTTGTTGCCATCACGGGCGACGCACCAGCTGCAAGCGTTACATTCGCACAATCATTGATGGTAACTACGTTCGTAATATGGTGGATCAGAGGATTTATCTTACGAATAGTTGAATACAGAGCGATCACTTTTTCCTTATTCATCTCGTTTTTTCCCAGTTCGCTTTTTCATATAAATCATAAAAATGGTTCGTCGGTCCATGTCCCGAACCTAACTCTAAACTATGTGTAATTGCAGTCGTTATATATTTTTTTGCTAACGTTACAGCCTCAAACAACGTTGCACCTTTCGCAAGATTTGCTGCGATTGCAGATGATAATGTACAGCCCGTGCCATGTGTATTTTTCGTTTTAATCCGTTTTGATTTTAACCAGTGGAAGTCCTCGCCATCATAGTAAAGGTCATTGGAATCGCCGGTTAAATGACCACCTTTAATGAGCACAGCTTCGGTCCCCATTTCTTTTAACTCGATGCATGCTTTGTACATCTCATCTTGAGTTTGAACCGATCTCCCTACCAATGCTTCGGTCTCAGGGATATTTGGTGTGATTAACGTCGCTAACGGAAATAGTTTGTTTACTAATGCATTTACTGCCGACTCTTGCAATAAATAATGCCCCCCTTTTGAAATCATTACCGGATCCACTACGACATGTTTCGGTTTGTATTTCTGTAGAGACTCTGCAACCACATTGACCGTTTCAGCATTCGCAAGCATTCCGATTTTAACTGCACCCACTTGTATATCATCAAAAACCGCTTCGATTTGATCCTGAATTATTGCAAGATCAATATTTTGAACAGAACGAATTTCACGCGTATTTTGTGCTGTTACTGCTGTAATTACAGACATCCCAAATACACCTAAAGCAGACATCGCTTTTATATCCGCTTGAATCCCCGCCCCGCCACCAGAATCAGATCCTGCGATTGTCAGTGCTGTTTTCATAGAAATAACCTCCGATTGCTTTATTTTTCGTTAATGTTGTCAGCAAAATAAATGCGATAGTTGCACCTGTAAAAGAACTAATCATAAATGCGGGAATGAAACCAAACAGCGTTAATTCTCTACCGAATAGAAGCACCCCTATAGGATAAGTTGCCGTTGCACCAATTATCCCTGTTCCAACCACTTCTCCCAAAAAAGCAAAGCCGATTTTCTTCGTTTTCAGAAATAAATAACCCGCCAAAAGCGCACCAATCATACTACCTGGGTAAGCAAAGATGGAACCGGTCCCAAGCATATTTCTTAATGTCGAAACAATAAATGCACCAGACACTGCATACCAAGGTCCGAGTAATACAGCCAATAATAAATTGGAGAAGTGTTGAATTGGAAAGATCTTAGTAAACCCTACTGGAATAAAAATTAGATGGCTTGATAATGTTGTAATTGCAATAATAATAGACGTCAACGTTAACTTATTGGTTTTATTCAATCG
Source organism: Sporosarcina sp. ANT_H38 (assembly GCF_008369195.1). GTDB lineage: Bacteria > Bacillota > Bacilli > Bacillales_A > Planococcaceae > Sporosarcina. The sequence goes on from NZ_VOBC01000003.1 coordinate 343,672, forward strand.
TTTCATTCCACCCTAACCTCCGTGACCTTACTTCGACATAATATTTTCAAAAACGTCTTTCGTATCATACTTTTCTTGTATAATTTTCTTTTCAACTAACCAATCAATAACTGCTTCCCAACTTTCCTCCTCTTGATAACCAAACGGAAGATTTTCAGCATCCATGAGCGGTAACAATATTTCTAGGCTTTGCGCTTCAATTTTCTTATCTAAAGGAAAACTATTATTTTCATGATCTAATAACACTTGTAATCCAGCTTCCGGATTCTCTTTCACCGCTTCTTGTCCTTTAGCCAATGCACGCCAAAACTTTTCAAATAAGGGTTTCTTCTTTTTTAACGTTTCTTCCCCTGTAACGATAATCAATTCATAAGATTCCGGGACACCATAATCAGAAGGGCTCACCACTTCGATATCGTAGCCTTCTTTTCTTAAAATAACTAGTTCATGGTTAATATACGCACTCGTTAGTGCATCCACATTATCTGTGGCAAGTGCAGGCATTAAATCCCATCCTACATCCATCATTTTGACCTTGCTCGGATCCCCACCATCCGTTTCTACCATCGTCTCTACAACTGCTTGACTGATTTCAGAAGAAGCAAATCCAACTGTCTTATTTTCCAAATCTTTTGGGGATGTTATTCCACTCTCTTTCTTATACATAATGCCGTTTAGAGAATGTCTTACAAATGCGGCAAGGGATACGACCGGGATCTCCTCACTTCTTGAGAGTGCTACTTGCATTTGATAACTAATCGCTAAGTCGACCTTTCCAATGGCAGCTAGCTTTAGTGGGTCATTCGTTTCGGCCGGCATTTCAATCGTGACATTCAATCCTTCTTCTTCAAACAAACCTTTTTCTTTTGCATAATAAATGCTAGAGTGAACCGCATTTGGATACCAATCTAGCATAATGCTAATGTCCTCTAACTCTTTTTCGTTTGCACTGCTACTCTTCCCTCTTTGTGAACAACCGGTAAGTATCATTAAGAGTACGGCAACCATCATTATCCGAACTATCCAACTCTTTTTCCCCATCACATTCCAACTCCCCAGCAACTTAATCATTTTTCCAACTTAAAAACCGCTTTTCTAAGATTGATACAAAACCGAACAACATCATCCCTGCAATCGATAACAAGGTGATTGCAGAAAATACACCTTCAGCATTTAAATTTCCCGACATTCTCCGGCTATAATAACCAAGTCCTTCGCTTGCACCAAGCCATTCCCCGATTGTTGCACCAATTAAAGCAGAAACAATGGCGATTTTCAGTCCAGAAAAAAAAGAAGGCAAGGCAGACGGAAAGTATAGCTTTTGAAACAAATGTCGTTTTGTTGCACCCATCGAACGTAAGAGATCTACATATTCTTTATCTGTAGATCGCAACCCGTCAAAAGTTCCTACAACAACTGGGAAAAACGAGATAAGAACTGTCACCGCAACTTTGCTCCAAATTGTGTACCCAAACCAAAGGACAAATATTGGCGACAAAGCAATAATTGGGATTGTTTGTGAAATGAGCACTGCAGGATACATTAACTTTTCTATTATTTTTGAAAAAAACATGGAAACTGCTAAACTGATTCCACCGATTACAGATATCGTAAATCCAATCGCAAACTCCAACATCGTCATACTTAAATGTTCCTGTATGAGCGGTCGCCAATTTCTACTAATTGCTACAACAACACTGGACGGTGCCGGCAAAATATATGCCGGTACAATCTTTTGATGAACGATCCATTCGATTCCTAGCATCATAATGATTGAAGCTATAATAAATAAGGCATATGATTGGAACCACTTTTTAACTGTTGTCATGAGCAATTTTCTTCTCCAATTTCTGACGTAGCATAAGCAACTCCGTTGAACGTTGTATCTCTTGCGTTCGCGGCCTTGGTAAATCGACCACTACCTCCTCTAGTGACCGATCCGGAGAAAGAAGAACAATTCGGTCACTCATAAACACCGCTTCCTCAAGGTCATGTGTAATAAATAAAATGGTTTGATCAAGCTCTTGCCAAATGGACAATAGCCACGTTTGCATCTCTTTTTTCGTTAACGCATCAAGTGCCCCGAAAGGTTCATCGAGTAATAGAATGCCCTTTCCAGTTAATAACGCCCGCAAAAAAGCTGCTCTTTGTCTCATACCACCGGATAACTGTTTCGGAAGTGCGTTTTCATATTCCAATAGACCAACCCGCTCCAACCAACTTCGGGCTTTTTCTTTTGTAATTGTTAAGCCTTTTTGTACTTCACCAGCAATCATTATATTGTCAATAATCCTCCTCCACGGAAGCAGCAAGTCATGCTGAGGCATATAACCTACATCACCCAGCGTAATTGACTTTCCATGAATTGTTATTGTTCCCGCTTCCGGCTTCAGAAGGCCGGTGATTAACTTCAAAATCGTACTTTTACCGGTACCACTTCTTCCGATCATCGAGACGAACTCTCCTTGTTCCACTGTCAGATTAAGCCCTGATAACACTTGATTTTTTTGCTTATCTTCATTCATAAACGAATAGGAGACATCTTTTATTAGTAGTGTCATTTTTACCCCCTCACACTAGTAGATTAAATTGACCATCTTTCTTGTTTATAGTTCATATCCCAAAATAGATATTCGTATTTCGACGTCATTTGAAAGTGTTTCTCTATTTGTACTAGCTCGCGTTCTGGTTTCCCCTCTGTCAATTGATCCATTAGCTCAATTAACCACTTAGCCCCTGCTGCAAACTCGTCTGAGTCGTAAGCTTCAATCCACTTCGCATACTTATTCGAAGCGATTTGGTCTCCGTATTGTTTTCTGAGCAGCTTCCCAATTTCCCAATAACCCCAAGCACATGGAAGTAAACAGGAAACTAGTTCGACTAAAGATCCATTTTGAGCAACGTTTAACATATAACGTGTGTACGCTAAATTCGTAGGCGATGGTTCTGTTGCTTCGAGCTCTTCTTTCGTAATGCCGAACTCCGCCGCGAATGCTCTGTGTAAGTCCATTTCAAAGTGAATCGTATCGTGCAATGTTTTCGAAAAACTCTGCATCATCTCTAAGCTCAACGACTTTTGCACACCTAGCGCAAAAAGCTTCGAGTAATCGACTAAATATACATAATCCTGTTTCATATAATAAATAAACTTATCTTCTGAAAGCGTCCCTTTTCCAATCTCTTGGACGAATGGATGATTATGATTTTTCTCCCAAATCGGTTGTGCATTTTCAAACAATCTGTCTGTGAATTTCCGCGTTTTTATGATTGACATAACAAATTCCCCCTGCGTGGTCTTAACAACCGTTATTTTTTTGTATTACACCAATTCATTACAAATAGCATAAGCGTTTTCGTAAAAGTCAGTAACTCTTCAATATTGATTTTTTCATCTACCGAATGTGCTTCTTCAAGTTTTCCGGGACCGTAAATAACTGTTGGAATTCCGGCTTCACCTAACCATCCGGCATCTGTCACGGATTTGGACATCCCAATGAATGCTGGATTATCTTCTATTTTTTCATGACATTGTGCAAGGAGCTGAACAGCAAAATGATCTGCGTTCATCTCAAGTGCCGGAAATATTTCTCCTCGCTCTTCTATCATCGATTTTCCACCCCAACGAAATTGAAGCGGGTTTTCCCTTAGCCACGGATCAGCCATTGCGACACGGTTTAAGTGTTCTTCGATTTCATCTGCAACGGATTGATACGTTTCATGCGGATAAAAATGAACCGTAATCCAAAGCCTGCATTCATCCGCAACAAAAGCTGCATGTCTTCCACCTTCAATAACTGCGGGGTTAATTGTATTCGTACCTGGCGCAAACCCTGGATATTGCTTTGTTACGGCCCAGTGCCGTTCTAAATCTTGAAGACCCGCAATGACTTTCATCATTTTCTCAATCGCACTTGCACCTTTGACAGATCCACCTGCATGGAGCATATTCATTCGCATCGCATCATGGAATACTTCCTTACTTTTAATCGTTATCCAACCAGTTATTACGCCGCCTTGCCCATGGATTTGTCGATCACTGCTATCGACAACAAGTGCAAAGTCTGCTGAATATCCTTTTTCCACACATGATAATGTTCCTGCTTCACCTGCTTCCTCCCCAATAACAGACTGAATTTGCAAGTCGCCTTTAAGCTCGATATTCAATTCATTTAATAATTTCACTGCAAATAGCGTCGCCGCTACGGCGCCTTTCATATCAGACGTTCCCCGGCCGTATGCAAATCCATCTTTAGTTGTAAGTTCAAAAACTGGAACGGTCCACTCTGATTCATCACCAACTTCAGCGATATCAATATGTCCGTTAATAATTAAGCTGTTATATCGGAATCCATCAGTCCCCTTTTTTATTCCGACAACATTCGGATCTTCAGGAAATACGTCCCAACTTGTCGTCTCAAACTTTTCCTTTTCTAAAAATCCTGAAATATATTGTTGCAATTCGACTGTATTTCTGGCGGGTGGACTAACTGTTGGAAAACGAACTAAGTCCGCAAGTAATTGCAGCAATTCATCTTGACGTTCTTCTACTAATTTAGAAAATTGATTTTCCATCCCAATTATCATAATCTCCCATTCCATGTTTAATTTTCGACATAATAAAAGCCGCCTTCCATAGCTGGAAGGCGGCTGTTGACTACATAATAAAAAAAACTGATTGTAGTGGTTCAGCTGCTTCCCTACGCTAGTATTAACTAGATCAGGTTCAAAGGGTTTACATCAAAGATGTGTCTCAGCCTATAAAGGCCCCCCTAGCAAATATATTCGATTATCGGAAAATACTAAGAATTCAGCGCTGAATTCTACTAAAGGTTATCACATATGAATTAAAATGCAAATAACTCCTCAGTTTTGGATAGGTGATTATATTGAGCAAATAGTAGGTAGAGTCAAGCTGAAAAAGGGCTCGCACTGTCCAGTATCTGAAATAGTTCTCCACACAAAAAACCGACATCGCTGTCGGCTCACTCTCTTCTGATTCAATTCAATTCACTTAAACCAGCCCTTCTCCTTAAACCGAGAAATCGCTTCAATTCGGTTCCCAACATCAAGCTTATCCAATATTGCAGAAATGTAATTTCGCACTGTACCAGGCGTCAGGTACAACTCGCCTGCGATTTCTTTTGTCGTCTTCCCATCAGCGATTAGGACGAGCACTTGGTTTTCACGCTCCGTCAGAGGATTTGCTGTTTCGTCCCCGTCCCCGTAAGCAATGTCGACAAGTTCTGGCGCGTAAATTCGACGTCCATCCATTATTGTTCGGATTGAACTGACAAGCTCCTCGATCGGACCGTCTTTCAACAAATAACCTCGAACTCCCGCTTTCCTCGCACGTTCGAAGTAGCCCGCTCTGGCGAATGTCGTTAGAATAATGATTTTACAAGACTCATCCATCAACGCTTCTGCCGCGTCTAGTCCCGTCATCACCGGCATTTCAATATCCATGATGCACACATCGGGCTGATGTTCTTTCACGAGCGCCACCGCTTCTTCGCCGTTTTTCGCTTTCCCTACTACTTCCATATCATCTTCCATATTCAATAATGATCCAAGTGCTCCGAGCATCATCCCTTGGTCTTCCGCTATGACAATACGTATCACATCAATCACTCTCCATAATATGTTGTATGACTGCAGGAACACGAATCGATAATTTCGTTCCTTCGCCACCCTCGACACGAAGGCTTCCGTTGACAAATTCAAGTCGTTCACGCATTCCAGTCAAACCATTTCCAGGTGACGTTTCTCCACCCCTTGTAATGCCGATTCCATCGTCCACCACATTGATGACAAATTCATTCGGCAATTGTTCAAACGAAACGCGGCAAGTCTTTCCATAACTATGCTTCACAACATTTGTCACAGCCTCTTTCAAGCACATACTCAACACGCTTTCAACGATGGCCGGTATGTTGGTGAACGACGGATTCCCCTCAATGGTGTACTCCATTTCAGCCGCCTTCAACATCTGCTTAATGCGAATCACTTCATCTTCCAGTTTAGTTGCCCGCATACCCGCAACTAGCTCCCGAACTTCCTTCAACGCTGTACTGGCGGTCTGCCTAATATCCCGCAGCTCTCTTTCAGCCGCTCTTGGATCACGCGATACCAATTTCCCCGCTAAATCACTTTTCAAGCCGATAAGTGATAGCTTCTGACCAAGTGTGTCGTGTAAATCGCGGGAAATTCGTTCGCGTTCCTCTAGGATAATCAACTCCGAAATTCGTTCATTGGCATGTTCCAATTGCCCTACCAAGTTTTCTCGCTTATTCCGGTTGTATAAATTGAACGGTAACAATACTGTACCGATCACCGAGATGAGAATGAAATGAACTTGCGAAAGAAATAAGTCGAGTTCGATGAAAAAACCTGCGACAATCGCAATAATTGTAATGGCGATATGCAGCCCGTATATAATGAAGAATCCGACTTGATTGCGAATATTACCTATGAAAAACGCAGTAAATATAGATAAATATACATAGCCAAATAACAGTGTCATCACGACGTTTATCACAATTTCAAAACTGATCCACATATAAACAAGCCCGCTCTTCGATTTGAATGAAAATCGATACGACAGGAAAAATAATAATAACAATGAAATTCCAATAGAAATTTCAATCGGCGACGATGATCTGAATATGAAAAAGAATGGAAGAAAACAAAATACAGCCCACGCGTAAATACTAAGCCAAGGATTTTTTGGAAAGATACTATACCAACTTTGCATACCGTTCTGTCACCATCCTGTCTGTACTTACCATTGTACCAAATGGGTGGATAAAAAAAACAGTCATCCTCTGAAGAGATGACTGTTTTCAGTATTATTTTCCGTCGAGACTTGTACGCTTCGGTTTCAAGTCAATTGAAGGACGTGCTGAGTTTAGCATATGCTTCACATCTTTGAATGCGATAAACCTTTTCTTCTCCGGATCATACAAGCGGTAGCGAATTGATGACAAGCTTTCTTTGATATTAATCGTTGTTGCTACGTGAAGAGGCGGTGTCGATTCATGCGCAAGTTCCAAGTTGTAATTCGGAACACGTGGTGCCAAGTGATGGACGTGGTGGAAACCGATGTTCCCTGTCGCCCACTGCAACAAACGCGGTAATTTGTAATATGAACTACCATCGATAGCAGCTTTCACGTAATCCCACTCAGATTCCTCTTCGAAATAAGAGTCTTCAAACGTATGTTGAATGTAGAACAACCAGATACCGAGTGCTCCTGCAACAAACATGATTGTTCCTTGTATAAGAACAAATGCCTGCCAGCCAATAAGCATGATCATACCCGTGTACAGAACAACAAGTATTGCGTTAGTTAAATACGTATTGTTACGTTCTTTCTTACGTGCATCTTTACGGTTGAAACGGCTTGAGATAAGCACTAGGAAAAGTGGTCCGAAACCGAACATAACGATTGGGTTACGGTATAAACGGTAAGCAAAACGCTGCCATTTTGATGCTTCAACGTACTCTTCAACCGTCATGACCCAAATGTCACCCGTACCACGCTTGTCGAGATTCGAGCTTGTTGCATGGTGAATTGAATGTTCGCGTTTCCATTTTTCATAGGCAAACAGTGTTAGAACACCGGTAATGGTACCAACAATATCATTTGTTTTCTTGTTTTTGAAGAATGAACCATGTGTGCAATCATGGAAGATGATGAATGTTCGAATGACAAATCCTGATGCAATCACAGAAAGTCCTATCGTTAGCCAGATAGAGACTGACAAACTTTGATATGCTAAAAACCATAGGATTAGAAATGGTGGGACTGTATTGATAAGCTGCATAATACTTTTCTTTTTATCTGACTTAGCAAAAGGGGCAACGTCTTTGTGTAACTGCTTTGTTTTTTCTTTAGACATGTTGTGTGATCCTCCTTCAATCTGATGTTCTTTTTCTGATTCGCTATCTTGAATCTAATGATAAAGAACTTTCGGACTTTGAAAAAGGCATAACTGTCATAATGTTTACTATGACAAGTGTCACTTATTGTGAATTAATTCACAATCATTGCTTTATCCCAGCCTAGAGGGCCGTTTCTAGAGTCACTCAATTTATGACGTCTAGCACCCCTGAATTCAGAACCCATAGAATAGTAATGCAATTCCCTTACCAACTCGTTAAAATATATTAGGAGGGCTATGAAACTTAGAACATGAGAACACGGTACAAAAATTACATACCCTTTAAACCGTATTGAAAATATGATGTGGGGGAACAAACATGGATAAGCTAGCAAAATTAAGAGCACAGTTCGATCAACTTGGAGTAGATGGCCTATTAATTACTAATGGCGTTAACCGCCGCTACCTAACAGGTTTTACAGGTAGCGCTGGAACTGTCGTAATTACTAAGACGGAAGCATGCCTCTTCGTAGATTTCCGATATGTCGATCAGGCTCATTCACAAGTAAAAAACTATTCGGTTATCCAGTTAGAAAGAGAATCCATCTACACAGGTGTTGCCCAAATGGCAGAGAGATTAGGTATTTCAAGACTAGGATTTGAACAAGGTAACCTAACCTATCATTTGCATGCTCAGTATACTGAAGCATTACACGGTGAGATGGTTCCTCTTTCAGGCGTCATAGAAAGTCTTCGTACGATTAAGACTGCAGAAGAACTTCAAAAAATTAAAACGGCTGTTGAAATCTCTGATTCTGCATTTAGTCACATTTTAACTTATATCCGTCAAGGGGTTACAGAAATCGATGTGGCTAACGAATTGGAGTTCTATATGAGAAAACAAGGCGCAACATCGTCTTCATTTGACATAATTATCGCTTCTGGCCACCGCTCTGCACTTCCACATGGAGTAGCGAGTACAAAGGTCATCGAGACAGGCGACATGGTGACACTTGATTTTGGGGCATATTATGAAGGCTACCGTTCGGATATGACAAGAACGATCGCAGTAGGTCAGCCAAAAGAAGAATTGAAAAGCATATACACCATTGTGCTGGACTCGTTGTCAAATGCACTTGCAGGAATTACACCAGGTATAACAGGTCGAGAAGCAGACGCATTTTCAAGAGATTATATCACCGAAAAGGGATATGGTGAGCAATATGGACATGGATCCGGGCATGGCCTAGGTTTAGATCTTCATGAGGAAATTTTCATGTCCCCTAAATGCGACAAACTCGTTGAAACTGGAATGGTTCTTACTGTTGAACCAGGTATTTATATTCCAGGTCTTGGCGGTGTAAGAATTGAAGACGATATTTTAGTAACTGCAAACGGGAATGAAATTCTTACAAAATCACCAAAAGAGTTAATTATTTTGTGAAAGTAAGATTGACTTGAAATAGAGAGCTCTACTGAATTTTCTACGGCGCTAGATGGAGCCTTCACTCAGTTGATATAGGTATTTATTTGTTAAACTTATGTAGTATAATTTCTACAACAACATTAATTAAACAACTTTAGGAGGGTTCATTTTTGGGTACTATATATGAAGCAAGACGAGCAATGTTAAAATCGTATCTCTCCGAGAACAATATCACTGCAGTTATGATTACCGCGCCGGCAAATGTGTTTTACTTCACAGGATTCAATTCAGATCCTCATGAACGATTCATGTCTTTGTTCATTGACATGCATACTAATAATACATATTTGTTTGTCCCAGCATTAGATAAAGATGCCGCTTTGCTGGTATCTGATATCACAACAATCATTCCGATTTCAGACGAGCAAATACCTTTCGAGGTTGTCCGTGAATCGGTTGGTGAAATTTCAAAAACAGTTGGTATCGAGGCCAAGGCGTTGAGTTATTATCTTTACAATAGCTTGCTGGAATTTTTCCCAGGTGTACAAGTCGTCGATGTGCAGCCATTCATTAACAAACAAAGAATGAAGAAGTCTAAAGAAGAAATCGCAAAATTAATAACGGCAATCGAAATCATTGAAAAGGTTTTGGAAGAAGGCATCAAGAAAGTGAAGATTGGAATGTCCGAATCGGACTTGACTGGAGAATTGGAGTTCCTAATGAGGAAATTCGGCGCGGACGGTCCTTCTTTTTCAACCATCGTGCTTACCGGTGAAAAGGCGGCATTGCCACATGGTTCTCCTGGAGAACGAAAACTCCAAAAAGGAGATTATCTGTTGATAGATTTCGGAGTCATCAAAGACGGATATTGTTCTGATATTACAAGAACCTTCATTATCGGAGAGGCTTCAGAACAACAAAAAGAAATTTATGATATTGTTCTTCGGTCGAATGAAGCAGGCATCAATGCTGTACAAGCAGGAGTACCGTTGAAGACCTTTGATATTGAAGCAAGAAATGTCATTATCGCGAACGGCTACGGGGAGTATTTCAATAACCGTGTCGGACACGGTTTAGGTATCGAGCTCCATGAAGAACCTTCCATCCATCAAAATAATGAGCAGATTGCTGAAGCTGGTCTTGTCTTTACAATCGAGCCTGGTATTTATATCCCGGAAGTCGGCGGAGTCCGTATTGAAGACACTGTCTATATCAATGAAGACGGTAAAGTTGAAGTATTATCTTCATTCCCGAAACAACTTCAAATTCTATAAGTGTCTCATTTTGAATATGCTCTTGTATATGTCGTTAGACGGCTTTCACGTAAAGTTGCTGATGATAACATATACAAGGGCTTTTTTACACCCCTTATATTAATCTAAAAATTCTAATTCTATGTCGAATTTTATAAATTCCTATGTTATCATTAGAACCACACCGATGAAAGCGCATTCATTTGTTAACAGCATCAAAAGGAGGATTTATTATGGAGCTTGTACTCCGGCAACGGCAGGAACTGAATCTGCTAATGACTTTTGAGTTAAGGCAAGCTATTGAATTACTACAATACTCCACTTATGAACTCGAACAATATATCAGACAACAAGAGTTGGAAAATCCGATTATCGAACTGAAGGAAAAAGAGGAGAAACCCGTCTTTGAAGAAAGATTAAATCGACGATCTTCTTTCAGTGGTTCTGCGATGCCAGTTGATGTCATCCAAAGTAGTGATCGGAACATGCGTGACGAATTACTCGATCAGGCAAAGTTCATGTCCTATGATGAGCATACACAAATACTCATAAAGTATCTCCTCAACAATCTCGACGACAACGGCTACTTGCAGGTTCCAGACAACAACTCGAATGGCTATTTGTCATTTGATGAAGGTGATATTGAAAAAGGAATTCACCTTCTTCAACAATTAGGTCCAATCGGAATAGGCGCCAGGGATTTGAGGGAATGTTTGCTTCTACAAATTACTTACAGCTATCCTGAAAATAAGTTAGCTGCCTGTTTAGTGGAACATCATTTAAACCTCGTTGCAGACCATAAGTGGAATGAGATTGCTTTAAAAATGAATATTGAAATGGCTGTAGTGAAAGACCTCTTCGATTTCATCCAAACACTAAGTCCAAGGCCTTGCGCATTCATTTCTAATTTCCCAACAGAGTATTTGACGCCCGACATTATCGTCGATTGGAAGAATGGTGAATTTATATTTCACTTGAATGACGGCCATTTACCAACTATTCATATGAATAAAGATTATTCGCAGTCCCTTCATGTGAAAGACGATGCATCAAAATATATCAATACACAATATAAAAACTATCAATGGCTTATAAGCAGCATTGAACAGCGCCGAAATACGATTATTAAAATCGTGCACGTCCTTTTGGAAAAACAAGAAAGCTTTTTTAAGAATGGATTCCGTTCATTGAAACCTCTTACACTTAAAGAGGTCGCCGATGAAATCGAGATGCACGAATCGACTGTCAGCCGAGCTACGATGAACAAAGTAATACAGACATCTTTTGGTTCCTTTGACCTCCGTCTGCTGTTCACTTCAAAGTTGGAAACGGCAGACGGAGATACCATTTCTCAAACAAAGATGAAAACACTTCTGAAAAACTTCATAGCCCAAGAAAATAAATTCAAACCTTATTCCGATCAAAAAATAGCCGAATACTTTAATACTGAACAAGGGATTACAATCTCTAGGCGGACAATCAGCAAGTACAGAGAAGAACTACGAATACCCCCTTCAAGTAAACGTAAGGATATTCAGGTCTAGACAAATAGAAGAGGGATGGAGGCGTACAGTCACCTCCACTCCCCCTCTTCTATTGCGTACTTTTTACCTGATTGTGATTACTCCGCTTTTTCACAGCCGTCACTTCAACATGCCACCGTCAACTTCCAAAACTGTTCCGTTAACAAAGTCTGATTCGTCGGAAGCTAGAAATAGGTAAGCATTCGCCACGTCTTCAGGAGTACCCATTCGGTTATAAGGTGTCATCATCTTAATTTGTTCCAACACTTTCTCCGGAATTGTATCGATCATATCTGTTTCGATGAAACCTGGTGCGACAGCATTTACATTGATGCCTTTTCGACCAAATTCCTTCGCCCACGTCCTTGTCATACCGATAACACCCGCTTTCGCTGCGGCATAATTCGTTTGACCAACGTTCCCCCCCGTTCCCGCGATCGAGGAAGTATTAATAATTTTCCCTTTGCCTTGAGCAAGCATTGTAGGAAGGAAAGCTTGTGTACAATTGAAGACACCCGTCAAGTTCACATCTATTACTTTCTGAAAGTCAGCTGATTGAAGCTTTAGCATCATTGCATCTCTAGTAATTCCAGCATTATTAATGAGGATATCCACTTTTCCAAACTGCTCGATCACTTTTCCCGCCATCTCTTTTACATCTTCACTATTGGACACATCCGCCCTGAAGAAAGCCCCCTCAATTCCCAATTCATTCAGTTGTTGGACTTTTGCTTCTCCCGCCTTTTCATCAAAATCAACAATAGCGATTTGTGCTCCATGTTTACCAAAAAGTGTAGCTGCCACTGCTCCAATTCCATTTGCCCCGCCTGTTATGACAACAGTTTTATCTTGTAAACGCATATAAAGAACCTACTTTCACTCATCTTTTGTCGGACTCTTTTAATAATTCTTATTTTATCATATTGATTGGAATTCTGTAGAACATCTTGTAATCTAAAAAACAGGCACCCCCAAATTAGGACGCCTGTTTCACTTTATTTACTTCCGTATTCCTTTACAGCTAGTCCAATTTTTGATCCGCTAATCGAGTAATGAGTCGCCTGCCAGACCGCTTTTCCATCCTTCAACAAAAACAGTTGGGGCGATTGGTGTTCAACACGTAGATTACTTTCGATTTCATTGGAAACAGGACGACTTTCCTGTACTTTAAGAAAATATTTCGGTACCTCCGCTTCGGATGACTCAAATGCATTGTAGGCTGCGGCACTAACTGGACATGTCGTACTATGTTTTAAAACGAACAAAGGATTCTTTTTCGATTGTTCCAATACGTCATACCACTCATTAACTGTTCGTAGTTCCTTCATGACATTCATCTCCTTCTATATTAAAATGTTTTCCCGTTAGAGTTGGTTGTAAACACTTGCTCTTCCGTGGATATTAACAAAGGAAGTAACTGAAGCATACCAGCCAATTCCTATCGCGCAAATAAATGCTTTTATAATGCACGTTGAAATCATTTAATAATTAGTCCTCATCTAACTTCTTTGCTGAATTAACTTCTGACCATAAAGTTAATCCTCAACTCTTTCCGGGCATAATTTTCTGTTTCAAATCAGGCCAATGCGTAAATAGAAGAAGTGTTGATAGCAAGCAGGCAGCAATGAAAACAGGAATTTCATACAAAAATGCTAGCACTATAATGGGCATCAATAGCACTGCACTTAGTCCTGCTAGCGTAAAACTCTTTACAAACGGATAGATGATAAGATAAAGGCCCATAAAAACGAGAAACAGTAGCGGATTAAATACAAGCATGCCACCTATATAAGTGGATACGCCCATCCCACCCCGAAACTTCAAAAATAGAGGGTATACATGTCCTAATGTTACAGCGAAAAGGGCCAAAATTTCTACATCCGCACCAAATCCTAGCCACTTAGCAGCGCAAACGGCCAGCACACCTTTTAATGCGTCTCCGATGAATGTCGCAACGAATGCCTTTTTCCCAAACACCCGCCCGGCATTACGTGCACCTGGATTTCCGCTTCCTTCTACCCGGATATTTTTCTTATAAAAGAAACTGCTAATAATCGAGCCAGTCAGGATATTGCCAAGCAAGTAAGAGCATAATAATAATAGAATGAGTGTCATAATCGGTCCTTTTTAGTAAATGATAGGTTTTTTCTACTATAGCATCTTTCCAAAAATATGATGAATAATATCCAAACGTATTGTTTGCTGTATTTTATTCTTGGAGATGGTATACAATTATGGTTCAAATGAAAGGAGTGCATTCAGTGCACGAGCGCAAACGGCAACTTCTACTAGCGTTTATTCTTTGCATCGGCTTCGGTTTGACATTCGTTTATATCGCTACCGCTGTCAGCAATAACTCAATTGGACGTTTCGATACTGCAATTATTGGCTTTATCCAAGGACTAGAAGCACCTTGGCTAACAGCTATCATGAAAGGTTTCACTTGGGTTGGCTCTGGTTTAGCCGTTACTACAATTACCGTGATTGGATTTATTGTCCTATACTTTTTCCTACGCTACCGCCAACAGTCATTTCTATTGACGATCGTAGTTGTCGGATCAATTCTATTTAACAAAATGCTTAAATCCTATTTCAAACGGGAGAGACCTGAACTTCACCGGATTATGGATGCAGGCGGCTTCAGCTTTCCAAGCGGTCATTCGATGATGGCATTCGCCCTTTACGCAATCCTCGCCTACATCGCTTGGCGAAATGTTAAAACAACCACAAACCACGTTCTTCTTTTTCTGTTCGCCGCCTTCATGATCATCATGATTGGAACAAGCCGTATTTACCTTGGTGTCCATTATCCGAGCGATATTATCGGGGGATATATAGCAAGCGCACTTTGGGTGACGTTGGCAATTTCAGTTTACTCGTATTTCCAGAACAAACGCGAGACATAAGAGAGACCTTTCCGCGTCGAAAAATGACGTGGAGCGGTCTTTATTTTAATGATTTAACGTTCTTCACAAATACTTTTCTACCTCTTCCTCTGAAAGCTGTCGCGGAGAATGGTCTCCAAGTTCAATGTATTCTGAACGACCATCTACTTTTACACTAAATACATTACGACTTTTCGTCGGTAACATCCATTCTATTTTCATGTTCATCTTCGTATAAAATTCGTTCATTTCTTTCTGCGCTTCTACTGGAACAGAACTAGTTGGGACAGGTAGGTTCGACTCTATCGTCACTTTTGGTTCGTTTTTGTCGTGTATTTTCTGCAATAAATCAATGACTTCACCGAAGCCAATAATTAGAATCCCATAAACGGCATTTGTCGCGACAATGGTTAGAAAACCGCCGAACCCTATTCCACCCACGCTTTCTATCATACCCATTTCATTTGGAAAAGGTTGAGAAAATGAATTCAGAACAATGAATGCTTGAATAATACCCCAACCGATAACAACCAGTCCGATGACTTTCAAAGCAAAACCGATTAGAGTGCGTCTTACAAATAGCTCCTCCATGCAGCCCAGCACCTCTCTGTTTTCATATTATTCTAACTATTATACAGTAGAAAGAGGGAAATAGTTTTATCTGCATATTTGATATAATGAAAGTAACGCAAGGAGGTTTGTTATTTTTGAATTTATTTACAGAGCGTGTCATCCGAATTATTCAAGGAATTCCTGCCGGTCATGTCATGGCATACGGTCAAGTTGCCGCCGTTGCAGGCAGTCCGCGCGGTGCAAGGCAAGTTGTCCGAACGCTACATTCGATGAGTGAAAAGTACGAATTGCCATGGCACCGGATCATTAACACAAAAGGGGAAGTTTCATTTACAGGTGGAGATCAGCGAGAGCTGCTGGAATCAGAAGGCATTCAATTCAAAAATAACAAAGTCGATTTGACTGTTTATCGCTGGTTCCCTATTGATAGTTACGAATAATACAATTAACAAAATGAGAAGGCGACCCCATTATCTGGATCGCCTTCTTTATTCAATCCACCGTAACAGAAAGCTCTTTCACCAACAGTGAAGGTGAACCATAACCACCAGGCATAAATTCTAAATCAGACCCAGTCTCTTTAATATCTTTCATATAATCAAAAAAGTTACCGGCAATTGTCATCTGTTTGACGGCTGATACAATTTTCCCGTTTTTAATATGGAAGCCGGTTGCCGCGACAGAAAAGTCCCCCGAGATCGTGCTTGCTCCGGAATGAAGACCGGATAAGCCGGTGATCAATACGCCCTCTTCCAAAGAGGCAATCAAGTCTTCCTTGCTCTTTGTACCCGCTGCAATATACATATTCATCGGGGCAACTGTGAGCGTACTTTTATAGGACGACTTATGAGCATGGCCTGTCGTTTCAACACCATCTTTCTTAGCCGTTTTCCGATTATGGAGGAGTGTTTCAAGTGTTCCATTTGAAATGATTATGCGTTTTTCTGACGCTACACCTTCTCCGTCAAAATTGGAACCCGCCATTGCATCTGGATGAAACGGATCGTCAAGCAGCGTGAAAACATTAGCCGCAATCTTTTCTCCAACCTTCCCCTTAAGCAAAGATTGATCTTTTTGCGTATTTTCAGCTGAAAAAATCGGCGTAAACGTAGCAAGCAAGGAAGCCGATGCGTCGTAGCGCATGATGACAGGGTACTTCTTCGTCGGAATCGATTGTTCGCCAAGATTAGAAAGCGCTTCTTCCGCCACTTCTTTTGCAATGGTATCGGCATCGAGTGCACCGAAATCGCGTGTCATCTTAACGTAGGTACCCGTTTTCATTTCTTCACCCTCTTTTACCACAACAGAAATATAAATGACTAATCCATTCATCTTTTCTTTCAATGAAAGACCTTTATTGTTCGCTATAACGCGATCCTCAGAATAGTCTTGTAGCACACAATAATCCAGTGTGATAATGCGGGGGTCATACGCTAGCGTTTTCTTTTCAATTAATTTAATCAGTTCAATCTTTTCAGGAATAGGGACATTTGCAAGCTCTTCGCTATAAAAATCATGCCCCGCATACTTTTCGCTACCCTCAAATATATCTGTACCATCATCCTCGTCTAGTACATCTGCATTTGCTTTTGCACTATCGATCAAAAACCGGATGGACGCCTGCTCAATTTTTTCGGTATAGGCGTACCCCATTTTCCCGTTATAAAGCCCTCGTAAACCGATTCCACCGTTTTCAGATGTCTCATAGCTGTCGATTTCACCCTCAAAAATCATGAGCTGCAATGATTCAGATCTCTGGTAATAGACTTCAGATTCTGTGAAACCTGCGTCCATCGCTTCGGCTAGTAGTTTCTCTTGAAATTCGTTGATCGTCATCGATTACTCCCCCTTCGTCCCACCGACGGTAATTTCACTGATACGAAGCATTGGCTGACCGACGTTAACCGGCAAACTTCCGCTAATTGATCCGCACATTCCAGCCCCGTGTGCCAAGTTATTGCCAACCATATCGACAAGCTGCAACGTATTTGCACCGTTGCCAATCAAGGTTGCTCCACGGACAGGACGGTCAATTTTTCCGTCTTTCACGAGGTACGCTTCCGCAACCGCAAAGTTATAATCACCTGTTGCCGGATTCACTTGACCGCCACCCATATATTTCGCGTAAATACCATGTTCCGTCGATGCAATAATTTCTTCTGGTGTCGATTTACCCGGTGCGATATAAGTATTGGTCATACGGGAAGTAGGATTAAATCGATACGACTGACGGCGTGAAGAACCCGTCGCTTCGGCATTCATACGGCGTGCATTGAATTTATCAATCAGATAGCCTTTTAAAATACCATCTTCAATAAGGATATTCTTCCGTGTCTTTTCACCTTCATCGTCAACATTGAGAGAGCCCCATTCATTCGGAAGTGTACCGTCATCAATATACGTCACGATA
The DNA here is from genome assembly GCF_008369195.1 of Sporosarcina sp. ANT_H38. Lineage (GTDB taxonomy): Bacteria > Bacillota > Bacilli > Bacillales_A > Planococcaceae > Sporosarcina. The sequence continues at coordinate 361,622 of NZ_VOBC01000003.1, forward strand.
TCTGGTGCCACTCTCTCTCCGATTCGATTTGCAAAGACGGAGTTGTTTTTTGCGACAGCGGTTGCTTCAAGTCCGTGCCCACAAGCTTCATGGAAAATGACCCCACCGAATTCATTGTCGATAATGACTGGGAATTTCCCACTTGGACATTCATCCGCTTCGAGCATCGTCACTGCAATGCGTGCAGCCTCGCCTGCATAATGATTCAGATCTAGGTTTTCGATGAATTCAAAACCTGCATGTGCACCCGGTCCATAGAAACCAGTTTGCATTTCAATGCCATCGGAAGCTGTAGCCTGAATGGAGAGCCTGCTATAGACACGCGTGTCTTCAACAAATTTCCCTTCAGAATTCGCAATAAGTACATTCTGCTCTTCATCGATATAGCGCAGTCCGACTTGTTTGATGCGCTCATCATAATTTTTCGCTATGTCATTGGCTTTTCTCATAACAGCCACTTTCCGTGCATGTTCCACCGTTCGCGGCATTTGTGCGATTGTATGGATGGGTTGAATAATTTCTTTTTGAATGGGATGTATGGTGCCATTGCCTCCACCTTTGATCGCGAGTGCTGCCCGTTTTGCCGCATTAATTAACCCTGCTTCTGAGAAATCCGTCGTATAGGTATAAATGCATTGTAGCCCTGAAAAAATGCGGATACCTATCCCGAAATCACGACCAGATATACTTTTCTCGATTTTCCCACTTTGCAATTCCATTGTGTTTACATACTTATCTTCAATAAACACTTCTGAAAAATCTCCGCCTGTCGAGAGTGCAGCTTCTAGTACATTTTCGATAATTGAGTGTTTAATCATATTACCATTCCCCTTTCACCCTCTAATTATAGCGGAGATTTTATAGGAAAACAGTTATTTTATTGATAATTTAGTATTTTCACATTAAACAATTCGTTATTTGATATCTTCGTCACAAGATTGATGTGTAGCCGCCTTTTAAGGGAAATGTCACTCTGAGATTATTTATGATCGATGTATAGATGGATATGATTGGTTGGAAAGTGGATATGATTGATTTGAAAAATATTTGATTGGTCCGGTAACCGATATGATCGGTCTAACGAGTTATATAATCGCTTGCCACAGCAAATCCGCCACAATTAACACCACTACGCCTCGGATAACATTGCCTGTCAATCTAGGTGGTGATATAATGGAAACAGGATTTATCGTCTAAAAGGAGTGATAGTCAATGTGGTTCATATACATCATGTTCGCACTGTTTGCATTCGTACTCGTTGGTAATATCGCAGGTCTAGTTCGTACATTCAGCAGTCATAAATAATTACATGAAAAAGCCCTCCATAATCGGAGGGCTTTTTTGCACGTTATGCGGTTATATCACGTTTAATAAATGTTGTATAACTAATCGTAAGGAACACAATTACATAAGCCATCAGCACTGCGATCGAGAACAGCATCGTATTGCTCTCTAATACTTTGTAGCCTAGCTCATATTGCGTCAAATCATGTGCAAAGAGAACGAACTTCGCAACCGCATATCGCTCAAGGAACATCACAATCATTGATCCCGAGAAAAACAAGAACAGCGAGACCCCAATTGCCAGTGCCGATGACCTGAACACGGAGCCAATCATGAAGGCCAATGTCGCCATAACACATACATAAACAAATGCGAGAAGCACTAAATAGGCAGATTCACCGAAAACGGCCGTAACGGCAACTTCCGAGTTGTAAAATGCAATAGAACTTCCTTCCGCAGCAGGGTAAAAAATAAACGCACCCACCACACTAGAAACATACGTAACGACTGTAAGCAACAATCCAAATAGTAAAACGGTCAAATATTTAGACGTGAGGATTTTCCATCGTTTTACTGGACGGGATAGCAACATCTTAATCGTCCCTTGCGAAAATTCCGAAGCTACAATTCCAGCTGAAGCAATAATCATAAGAAGCGTCACAAGCGACATCATACCGAATGAATCTAAAATTATTTTCTCACGGCTAATCGGTTTGCTCATCTCAATACTATCAACAATGTTTTGCTCAATCTCTTGCTGCCTAGTAATTAATTCACTTTTTTCAACTTCTGTTAAATCGGTTGCATTAAGTTCCTGCTCTACCTGTGCGAGTTCTACCCGCAAATCCGCTGTCCAGGCTTCAGAATTATTTAATCCTTCTGTGAGCTTCCCAAGCCCGGATACGCCAACAATCATAACGACTAGGAGAATGACCATAATCCAAGTCCCTTTTTTACTCCACAACTTCATCCATTCATTTTGTATGAGCTTCAGCAATCTGCCCACCCCCTGTCATTTCTAAGAACTCATCTTCAAGCGTTTTACGATATGGCTGAATAGCAAACAACTGCTGTTCTTTTGCACTAAAAAGGTTAATAATTGCTGGAATCTGCTCTTTTTCTGCGTTAATAATAAACCCGTCTTTATGTGATTCGACAGCAAATCCTTGTTCTTTAAGGAGACTCTCCGCTGCATCTAGCGGAAGTGCTTCAATATAATAATGGGACTGTTGTATCTCTGACATTTCACGGATGTCAATCAACTTGCCGTTTTGAATGACAGCAATCCGGTCACACATAAGCTCAATTTCCGATAGCATATGGCTCGAAACAAAAACAGAAACGCCTTCTTTTTCCGCAATATCTCGTAAATGCATACGGAACTCTCGAATTCCTGCAGGATCTAACCCATTCGTCGGCTCATCGAGAATAAGAAATTTTGGACGATGAAGAAGCGCTTGTGCAAGACCTAGTCGCTGCCGCATTCCGAGCGAATACGTCGATACTTTCTCATGAATTCGATTTTGCATACCCACTTGATTGATTACTTCATCAATCCGCTCTTTCGTTACACCTTCGTGCATCCTTGCGAAATGGAGTAAGTTTTTATAACCTGAAATAAATTTATACATCTCCGGATTTTCTACAATGACTCCGACTTTTGAAAGTCCCCCTTCAAAATCTTCCGCAAGCGAAATGCCTTCAATAATAACATCCCCGCTTGTCGGCTCCATCAAGCCCACCATCATCCGAATCGTCGTCGTTTTCCCCGCCCCGTTCGGACCCAGAAATCCGGTGATTTGCCCCGGATACAAAGACAAATTCAAGTTGTCGATAATCTTTTTCTTGCCAATCGTTTTCGATAAATTCTTCAGTTCCACTATCGGTTTCTTTTCCATGTCATCTTCCCTCCCTAAACAATGACACCATCCATGAGGTGGCGTCTTTTCCATACGTATCACGGATTACGTCAACCGCTTCGTGCGCGATTATCCGTCCCCCTCTTAGTACTACGATTTCATCGAGCAATGGTTCCACTTCTTTTAATTCATGTGTCGACAGAAGGACGGTTTGTCGCTCCGGATCCGTGAATTGGATAAGCCCTTTCGCAATATCATCACGCACCATCGGATCGAGGCCGGAGAACGGTTCATCCAGCAAATAATAATCTGCTTCACGCCCGAGAGTCACTGCAATTTTGACACGTCCACGGTTCCCTTTTGACAAATGTTTTATTTTCGAATCAAGCGATAGATTCAGAAACTGTGCAATTTCTTTAGCTTTCTTCAGGTTAAAATCAATGAACTGAGATTCATAAAACTCAATAAGCTGACCTACCGTAAAATACGGATAGAATAAATCTGCATCCGGCATATAAGCTATATTGGTTGCTACTTTACGTGTAATACGACTTCCGCTGAACGTTGCTCTACCCGAATCAGGCGTCACCAATCCTGAAATTAGTTTCAGCAACGTCGTTTTCCCACTCCCATTTTCCCCGACAAGGCCTATGATTTTCCCTTGCGGCAAAGAAAGTGTAAGTTCTTCAAGCGCTTTCCTCCGGCCATACTTTTTCGTTATATTCTTCAGTTCAATCATCTTTCCCACCCCGATTCTGTAGGTGTTGCAGCATTTCAGTAGTCGTAAAACCCAATGCTTCAACACTTTGAATGAATGACCTCACAAGCTGTTCCTTCATTTCATTACGAAGCATAGCGATCTTCAATTCATCTTCAGTTACAAAAGATCCCTGCCCCCTCTTCGTTTCAGTGATTTCCATCTGCTCCAGCTCCTTATAGACGCGTTGCATCGTATTGGCATTCACACCGGCTTCAACCGCATAATCACGAACGGACGGCAATTTCTCCCCTGGATTCAACGTCCCTCGAATAATATCGCCTGTAATCAGGTCAATGAGCTGCTGATAAATTGGTTTGTCTGGAAGAAAATCTATGCCCATCGTTATAACCTCACTTTCTTTTCGAACAGTATTGATCCGACAACTAAATAGAGCACCGTCATCATACCGTAGAGGACGAGACTGCCGATTGTTAAAATCGATCCGCCCGGCACAATATAATTGCTTAACATTAATATATCGACCGTCTTAATAGAGCCATGCATAGGTCCTATTTCCGTTACTAGATGGACCATTTCCATAGACCAGACCAGTTCCCATCCAATAATCCACATGTTGACCAAGGCAATAACCACGACGATTGAGAACCAACCAATTCGGGAACGGAACACTTGGTAAATCGACCAGAAGAAAAAAACGACCGCCATTACATAAATGGCATTCAATAAAATGACGACACCCACACCTAGAAATAATATCAGATCATCCACAACGGGAACCGCCCCATCGCGCGCGTAATTGTAGATACCTGCAATCGTTCCACACAAAAAAAGTGAGCAGCCAATAGTTATGACTATCAATGAAATTTTCGCGAAAACAAGCTGTAATATCGATGCAGGAGAATGAAGCCAAATATCCGGTCGCCCCATTTCCTTTCCAAGACCATCAAAAAGCAATGATATAGCCATAGCCAAGTGAAGCATGAAACAAAGGGCAATTATCGGTTGAATTGAAGCGTAAAAGTCTTCTGGCAATCCATAGACCAGGCGATTTACTCCCAGGTACTGAATCGCGCTAGTGATTAAAACAAAGATGATCAATCTCCATTTCATCAATGCCCATTCCTTCCTCAATAACCCCTTCCAGACTTCCATATAATTCACAACCTCACTTTCTTCTCAAAAAGGATGGCTGCCACAATGAACATCACGACCGTAAAGAATATATCGAATATAATTTCACCCGTGTAAAAAAATGTCTCGGTATGTTCTAAGTAAATGAACTCCACATTAATTTTCGGATTTTTGAGTTTCAGTAAATCAATAGGGCCAATTAAAATCAGTTTTTCGTATAGTTCGGTGCGTGCAAGTAGACTGTATAGCCGAGAGGAAACGAAGAACAATATAATCGTAACAACAATTGAAAATCCCCTTAAATATGGTTTCATCAGTCGGTCAATGACCCAGAAGAAAAAGCCAATACTCATAAACGTTATCGAAACCGCAAAAATAATTACGATGAAAATACTTCCAAAGAAAAGCAAATCATTGAATATAAACGTTGTTGTGTTGAATAATGCGAATTGAACCGCAAGAATTGTTGTGGGAATTAACAACCCCACAGCACCAATTAGGATTGCAAAAAATGCTTTCGATCCTACCAATTTAAAAATGGAAGCCGTCGAATGAAACCACACATCCGGACGTTTTATTTCCTTTTCCAACATTATAAATAATGTAATAACCGGTGCTACCACACTTGCACCCGCCCACAAGAAACAGATAACAAGCGCCAACTCAAAAACATGTTCTCCGAATCCTAAAGAGTTAGCTATTAGATGCGGGACAAATGACATAACAATAATCCCAAGTAACGCACTAACAAGTAACGGCCACTTCATCATCACCCATTCTTTTTTCAATAAACCATTCCACTGCTTCATCAGCGTACCTCCTTTACGTATTCGTGTATTAGTTACATAGTATACTATGCACGAAGAAGTTGTAAAGGGATTTGTTAGGATAAATTTATCCATTCAAAAACACCTCTTCCTTTTGTAGGAATGAGGCGTTTATTCAAATAAAGCTATTAATAATTAGCTGGATAATCAATGCAATCGTCACAATTCTTAATACTATTTTAACGTGACGTGGATTCAGCCTCTCTGCAAGCCGCACACCAATTTGTGCGCCAGACAATGAACCTGCCATAAGTGCGAAGGCAATTGGCCACATAACTTTACCCATGGAGATATAACTGATTGCTGCTCCAAATCCACTTGAGAATGTTGCGAGCCGACTAAAACCGATTGCCCGGATGTACGCAATGCGCAAGTGACCAAATAAATACAAAAGTAGTGTGCCTTGCCCCGGTCCGAACATCCCATCATACACTCCAATACCAAGTAAACCCGGAACCGCCACTTTTGTAGGCCTTAAATTTTCTTCTCCCGAGAAGTCTACTTTTGAAAGGAATGATGTAAGTAATGCAAAGATAAGAAGGATGACTGCAACCATGTACAATGTACTTTCCGTTAAGCGTGTGGCGATGAAACCACCTGTAAATCCACCCATAAGGGATAGTGGGATAATCCAAAATGACTCCCTAAATGTAACCTGCTTTTTCAGAAGGACTGTCATGAACGTTGAAAACGAACTGACCGTTGTTGAAATCTTACCGGCTCCGAGGACTGAGTGAATTGGGATGCCCATTAGCAACATTGCTGGCATCGTAATTAGGCCGCCCCCGCCCGCAAGTGTTCCAAGCGTCATCGCCGCCATGCCAATGAAATATATAAGTATGTAATCCATTCCGCACACCTCCTTCATCATAGTATACGATTATTTAGTCTATTAGGAAATTCAATTATTTTCAGTTAAGTTGATAAGTTTTGCTTATGTCGAATTGTTGGAAAAGGGTATTAGCGCGGCCATTGAATGAGGATTATACTGGAGGTATAACGTTCAAAGGAGTGTTGGGCAATGAGCAAGTTTCTAACAGGCATTGATCATATCCAAATTGCGGCACCACCCGGGTCCGAAGATGCAGCTCGGAAATTTTACGGTGAATTACTCGGTATGGAGGAAATTCCGAAGCCAGAAAACTTGCAAGGACGCGGTGGTTGCTGGTTCCTTTGTGGCTCACAAGAGGTCCATATTGGTATACAAAACGACTTCGCTCCAGCTAAAAAAGCCCATCCCGGATTTACAGTAAATGCACTTGAACAATTGAAATCACGCTTGCAAGAAGCCGATTATATAATTAGCGACGAGCTGCCTATCGCAGGACGCTCTCGCTTTTTCACGCATGATCCGTTTGGTAACCGGGTCGAGTTTTTGGAGTTTGAATGAAAGGATGAATCCTATGTACAATAATTTACAAGAGTTAACGCAGCATATCGTATTTCAATACTTCGCAGAAATATCGGCTATCCCAAGAGGCTCCGGCAACGAGCAGGCCATCAGTGATTATTTGGTGCGCTTCGCACAGGAACGAGACCTGGAAGTCATCCAGGATACTGCATTAAACGTCATCATCAAAAAGGCTGCGACAGTTGGCTATGAAAGCGCCCCAATTATCATTATTCAAGGTCATATGGATATGGTTTGCGAAAAGAATAAAGGTACGGTCCATGACTTTGACAAGGACCCTCTTCAACTACGAATTGTCGGAGACATGCTATATGCCACAGATACAACATTAGGCGCGGATAACGGCATTGCTGTTGCTTATGCATTAGCGTTATTAGATTCAACAGATATTCCGCATCCTGCTCTCGAAGTCGTCATTACGACTGAAGAAGAAACGACGATGAACGGCGCGATTGCTGTTGACGCTAGTCACTTTACAGGTAAAATCTTCATCAATCTAGATTCTGAAGAAGATGGTAAGTTGCTCGTCAGCAGTGCGGGAGGCGTACATGTTACGCAAGTATTACCGATTGTATGGACAAATGCCTCGCATGAACAAGTTGCATATCACCTTCAAATAAAAGGGTTAAAAGGTGGTCACTCGGGCATCTCGATTGATAAGGGCAGAGCAAATTCCACTAAATTATTGGGAAGACTATTACATGATTTATCCACAGAAATTCCTTACTCTATTCAACAGATTACAGGTGGATTAAAATCAAATGCGATTCCTCGTGAAGCACAAGCCGTTATTTTCATCTCACAAAATGATGTCAACAAGGTCAACGAAAAAATTGCGCAATGGGAACTTATTTTCAAAAATGAGCTCCAACTAGCAGATCCGGATGTATCCATTAGCCTTGAACAAAAGGATAGCCACTCGACAGCTGTTTTGTCAGAAGAAACAAAGCACAAGGCCATTACAGCCTTATTGCTCATCCCCCACGGCATCCAAGCGATGAGCATGGGAATCGAAGGGCTCGTAGAAAGCTCGACAAATTTAGGGGTCGTTACAACAACGGATACAACGATACAATTTGAAAATGAAATCAGAAGCTCCATCAAAAGCGCAAAAGCCAATATGGTGACACAGGCCAAATCATTAGCGGACATGGTTGGCTGCGAAGTATTAATTGACGCAGATTATCCAGAGTGGCCCTATAATCCGGAATCACAGGTGAAGAAATTATTTGAAGAGACGTATAGAGAAAAATACGGCAAAGACATCGATGTTATTGCCGTGCATGCCGGTATTGAATGTGGGGTCTTCATGGAAAAGATACCTGGACTCGACGCCGTTTCACTCGGCCCGGATATGTATCATGTGCATACGCCCGACGAACATCTCAGTATCCCTTCCACCATCAATAACTGGGAGTATTTCATTTATACATTAAAAAGAATGAAAGTAGATTGACCTTTTAGGCCACTAGGACCCCAAATTCATTTGGGGTTCTATTTATGTATATTGATCAATTGAAATCTGGCGAAGGCGGGGAAGCAGATTCAACAAAATTCCTCATTTTTAATCTATCATTCAAAAGAAATAACATATCCCCTTGCTACTTGTATAGTTGCGCTTTGGGATTGAATGACTTCTAGTACGATTACCGAGATGTCTAGATGTGTAGGGATGCAACTTTTTCGCATCCCTACACACTTTTTTCGGTAATCGCATGGTTGTCCTTCATCCGTCGCGCTCCACATGCATAAGTACACAGAGTGCTGAAGCTTTTTGGGACGAAAGAATAGCAGGCTATTTATCAGAAGAAAAGCCGCCAAAGATGCAATTTCGGCGGCTGATGCTTTCTCTATGGTTTTTTCTTATTTATTTTAAAGAAGTGTCACTTTCTATAAGGTTTCACATGATTAGATGCATAATCTTTGCTAAAAGTAAGCATGGAACACATTGTACAAGAGTGCCCGAAATTGTATGTCATCTATTCTTTTGTTCCAAAACACCTGCATTTTTAACTTGAATATTGTAGGAACGCAACAGTCAACTATTCACAACAGGATTACTGAAAAAATGTGGCTAGAAGTGACGGAGTCACTTCTAGCCACACTAGGACCCACAGTAAATATGTCATGAATAGTTAACCGAAAGCGGTCCGAAAATGGTCCAGTGAAAATGGAGGTTACCAAGCGCTTCCCGTCAGTATTTTGGCTTTCTCCATTTATATTCCCTCTATATTTAAGATTCTGTTAAGGTACTTTCCACTTCCATATAGATTTCTGCTATCATACTAACGAAGGTAAGGGCTTTTCTACAGGCTACCAACGCTTCCATATAGAAATACTGGGGGAATGAAAATTGAAACAACAACGAGTTCTCTTAATTGATGGGTTGCGAGGATTGAGCTTATTTGGGATTTTACTAGCGAACTTGCTTATTTTTCAATATGGGATTTTTGGAAAAGATTCAATTTCAGTCTTTTCATTGTCTCCGATAGATACAGGGGCTTATCAATTTATGAAGATTTTTATTGAAGGGAGCTTCATGCCGATTTTCACATTTCTTTTCGGCTATTCCATGATTAAAATGGCGGAAGGAATAGAGAGAAAAGGTGCAAAAGTGAAGCGCCACTTCGTTAGACGTTTCGTGTTACTAGCAGCGGTTGGTCTCCTGCACAGCATTTTCCTTTGGGAAGGGGATATTCTATTTTTCTATGGATTGATGGGCTTCTTTCTTCTGCTGCTTTTGAACCGAAAAAAGAAGACGCTTCTAATTTGGGGGATCGTTCTTTTCATACTCACAGGAGCCCTTTCATACGGAAAAGTGGACGAAGTTGCTGAAGATGTAGAACGAATGGCAACATATATAAGTCAAACAAATGACGTGTACGCGAATGGGGCATATACAGAAATCATGACACATCGAAACAATGAAGACCCCTTGAACATGGACGGGCTAATGGTCGCCTTTGTTCTTTTACTCGCACCACTTACAATGGCACCTCTCTTTTTGTTGGGTATGTATGCGGCTAGAGCAACGGCCTTTTCAAATCCAGTTTCGGAACATAACCGCTACAAAATAGGAATGGCAATCCTTTTACCATTGGGGCTTTTGATGAAAAGTGTAGGTACACTCACACCCGAAAACGACTGGACCTATGTCTTACTCAGTATGGGTGGTCCGTTACTGGCACTAGGCTATATTTGTGCATTTGCTTACGTCTACACCAATTTTTCCGGTTCAAGAATGATGCGTGCTTTCGAAAATGTTGGAAAACTATCGCTGACGAATTATCTTCTCCAAACGGTAATCTGTACATTCATCTTTTATGGCTACGGACTCGGTCAATTTGGGGAACTCGGCGTCTTGAACAGCATTTTACTGGGACTCGTCATTTTCTCTGCTCAATGTCTATTCAGTTATTCGTATCTAAAATATTTCCGTCGTGGACCAATCGAATTTATCCTTCGTATGTGGACAAATTTCTCTTGGAACGGCCGCGTAAAAGCCAAGAATAAGAAATTAAGTTATCCACATGTCGATAACCAACAACCACGTTTAACAGAAAAATAGGTTATCCACAGCTATGATGAAAATAATGACGCCTACATGGATTCCTATACGAGATCAGAGATTGAAAATCTCATTAATACTTTTCAAGAAAAAAATGCTTTAAACATTTTTCTTACGGAAGAGGCTAGATGAAATAACCAGATAATATAATTGCCACGGCTGAATTAAGAACTACTTTATGTAGAACAAATAATTGCGTAATGAAAAGCGTGCTAAATTCAGCACGCTTTTCATTACTTAAGTCACTGCTTTTCTTGTAACTCCCATTTAATCATATTATCCTCTTTCCCAACTTCCTCCATCCCCAGTTTCTTTAATACTTTGATAGAAGCATAATTATCATCTAAACACTCTGCAATGACACGATCTACTCTTTGAGAAGCGAATGCCCAATTTACTATCTCATTAACCGCTTCAGTTGCATAACCTTTCCCCCATTCAGAAGGAATAATACCATAACCAACTTCAACTATTTTATCTGCTTGCGGCCTACCTTTGAAACCAATATCCCCAATAACGGAGTTGCTCTCATTATCTATGACGAACCATGGCCCCCACCCTAAAATAGTTGCATCCTTTTTAAGTTCTTCAATATGAAAATCGATATGTGGGCCAATCTCATATTTATCGATTATGGACGAAAGAAAATCCTCAGTGCAAGGTACAAGTGTTAATCTTTTTGTTTTTATATTCACTTTGACACTCCTTAGCAGTTATTTTATTACCTCAAAAGATTGAAACACCTTAAAATCAATCATAATCATATCCCCTTTAATTGATCACAGGTAAATTTTAACATACATCAACCTGAAGTTTTGTTCTATGATAAAATTAAAAGGGGAATACACATTACTGTGTATTCCCCTTTATTATCAAGTCCTGCTTATCCCCAAACTTCCTTCGCCACATCCACAATGAATTTCAATTTCGCCCATTGCTGTTCTTCTGTTAACTTGTTCCCGTGATGCGTTGAAGCGAACCCGCATTGTGGACTTAAGCACAGTTGTTCAAGCGGTACGTATTGTGAAGCTTCTTGAATACGTGCAATAACCGCGTCCTTGTCTTCCACTTCTCCATTTTTCGATGTAACTACACCAAGGACAACTTTTGCGCCACCGTTTGGTACATGATCCAGCGGTTTAAAGTCTCCTGAACGTTCGTCATCATATTCCAAGAAGAAGCCATCTACTTTTTCTTTTGCAAGTAATGTTGGTGCAATCAATGCATAGCTTCCTTCAAACGCCCACGTCGATTGGTAGTTTCCGCGGCATAAATGTGTTGTTACAAATAGATCTTCAGGCTTATCTTCCAGAACACCATTAATAACGCGTAGTGCTAGGTCAATTAGTTTTTCTCTTGAGTAGGCTCCATCGTTGAACGGGATATTCGGTGCAGAAAGCCCCGCAATATAGACATCATCCAACTGCAAGTAGCGTACACCCGCCTTGTAAAATGCATTCAAAGCGTCTTTGTATGCTTGAATAACATCTTTTGCAAATTCTTCAATGTCAGGATAAATTGTTTCATCACGAATTCCGACATTAAAGAGCTGATTCGGACTCGGAATTGTTTGTTTCGCAACGGAACGACCGCCAACAATTTCATTAAACTCAACGAAGTCTTGAATGAATGGATGATTAGGATTAAATGAAATCTTACCTGTGTTTCGAACGTTATAACGTTCCGTTTCAATGCCGTCAAATACATAGCCAGTCTCCGGCACAAATCCTTCAATTCCATTCAGATGCTCCAAGAAGTCCAAATGCCACCACGTACGTCTAAATTCACCGTCTGTTACAAGTTCCAAGCCAACTTCAATTTGCTTATCAACAACCCGTTTAATTTCCTGCGTTTCCACTTCACGTAATTGTTGTGCAGTTACTGTGCCTTCTTTGAAGTCTTTGCGCACTTTATGCAAGTTATCTGGTCGTAGTAAACTTCCAACGTGATCTGCTCGGAATGGTGCTTTCGTTAGTGTTGTCGATTGATTTGTCATGGTATATTCCCTCTTTCTATTTTTGGAGTAGATTACGATTTTATTAGGACAAAAATGCAAATGAGCAGAACCTCTTTTTTCTTATGGCAGTATCGCGAATGAGCGTACTGGGAATCCAGATGCTTTTTCCGGCTTTGGAACAATGTTAAAAATGACTGCGCCTTTTGGTGGCACTTTATCTAAATTCGTTAATAGCTCAATTTGATAGGTATCTTGTTCAAGGACGTAATATTCCCCCAGCAGAGCTTGATTCTTCTGAAAATCGATGGCTGAATCCGTATCGAATGTTTCATGACCGACTGCTTTCACTTTTCTTTCATCGAATAAAAACTGTAAAGCAGCAAGGCCCCAACCCGGTATGCGGTTATTCCCATCAGCATCTTTATTGCAAAACGCCTCGTTATCCGGCCAGCGTTTGCTCCAATCTGTACGTAGTGCCACAAATGTACTTGCCTCAATTTGCCCGTGCTGAGCTTCAAACTTCAGAATATCTTCAACAGTTAATGTGAAATCATGATTGTCCTCGGATTCTTTCGATTTATCGATGACCACAAGCGGTAATACCAATTCCTTTAAACTGAGTTCATCCAAGTATCTTGTATCACGAACGAAGTGGATTGGTGCATCAATATGTGTGCCATATTGTCCCGCAAATTTAAAACTCTGTGCAAAAAATCCATCATCATGATTAAATAATGTCGTAAACTCCGCTGCATCAAATGCTGAAAAGTGGGGTGAGTTGGGTCCAAAGGTATGTGTTAAATCGACCCACTCTTTCTTTTTTAACAAAGCAATTGCATCGATTAATTCATTAGAAATAATAATTCTCCTCTCATCTTTTGTAGGTAACTTTAGTTTCCAGAAATAACAAAAGCGAAGGGCGATCTTAGTCTAAACGAAAGAAAAAACCTCTTCTATATTTCAAGAAGAGGTTTTGGCATAATCGCTTTTTGCTCTTCTTATCTCCAAGCCCTAAGCATTACACTTAAGCTTCTGGAATTAGCACAGTACTTTTAAAAGTCTGTTGCTGAGGTATCATCGGGCCAGTCCCTACACCTCTCTGGATAAGAAAGTTACGTATTTAATTGTTAAATAGTACAATACACGGATTATAATAGATTGTCAACACAGAAAATAGATACTATTTAGACTATACATACTTATACTAACTAAAACACCTGATAAACAAAAACGTCCGTAAACATATACGGACTTTTCACGATTACTTCTTTTCTTTTTATGCTCCATCGAATTTCCCCCTTACTAAAAACAGAATATAGACCATCACTCTCCCCATTTGAATGATACTTTACTAAAGGGGAAAGACATTTTGAAAGCTCTATCCAACTAAAACAAGCAAGCTACTAAAAAGTAGCTTGCTTGTTTTCACGCGTTTAATTCAGGTTTTTGTGTCGACGGTTTAATGTATTTAGCTAATAGCCTACGTGAGATTGGTCCAACAATTAATAACTGCGATGGAAACGCTACTATAAGGTTTAGACCAACTATTTTAAGGTAAGCTGTGAAAATTGAACCTTCAATTCCTGTCATTAACGTCGTCAAAATAAGTCCGTATACTGACATAATAAGAACCATTATAGGGACCATACATAAAGACATCGCCACAATAAAGTTGATATCTTTCGATTTATCATAAGGCAGTGATAATGCAAATTTACGCCCTAAAGGTTCAACGAACGACTCTGCAATAAAAGCGACGATAAATGTTATAACAAATTGAATCACTGCACTCCCTACTGTAAACGATGAAAATCCGTGTAAAGCTGTGTTGTAAAATGACATAATAAGAACCATTCCAAAACACATAAACAGCCCGAAAATAATGCCTTCTTTTTTATTACTAGGCAAATAAAACCAACCTTTCTTTTAGAAGATGAATGTAATTATATATGCCAATATTTTTTTACATAAGTGACGTTTCTGTGAATCTTTTTAACAATGACAAAAATAATTATTAATCTTTGAAAGAGCTTTATATCCAGGTATTTAAAAGAGCCCAATTCTTATGCGAATTTGGGCTCTTTTGGTGTGTTTAATTTCGAAGAACTGAACGGATTACTTTAAACCAAATTTCACCTTTTAAACGATTAACACAGTCAACGATTAGTGTTTCATCTCACTCCGCAATTTCCGATGCTCGCGACGTGCAGGTGCCGTTTCGAATAGACTCTTTTCAACTTCCGTTTCCGGGAATATCCCCGCTACAGGAATTGGTTTATTGTTCTCATCCATAGCCACCATTGTAAGGAAAGATTCAGTCGTCAGCTTCGTTACACCTGTCAATAAATTCATGGAATGGACGGAAACGAATACTTCCATCGACGTACGGCCGGTGAAACTGACGATGGCTTCGAGTTCCAGTACGTCACCTACACGTGCTGAAGATAAGAAATCGACTGAATCGATAGATGCGGTTACAACTGAATGGTGAGAATGTTTCATCGCTGTAATTGCAGCGATTTCATCTATGTATGATAGAACATGCCCACCAAAAATTGTTTGTAAATGATTCGTGTCTGGTGGTAATACAAGTTTGGTTTGAATAGTACGCGAATGGCTCATTGGTCGTTTTTCTGTCATCTGTTATTCCCCATTTCCTTGAGTAGCTTACTTTTTAGTATACCCGTTTTCCTGAAGATTGACTGAAGTTAACTATAATCCTTAAGAAAAGTGTGGATTGCTAAAAAACGGTATCATACGCTATCCTTGTTGCCTTTCCGTAAGCAACGATCCGAATAACTTTTTAGAATAAAGATGGGAAAATTTGAACGCGCCTTCCTCCTTAACACTTTCATCGACAATCTCTCCATCTTTCATAACATAAATTCGGTCGCACATATATTCGACTACTTGTAAGTCATGGGAAATCAATAGAATAGCCATACCGGTCTCCCGATTCAACTCAATGAGTAAGTCAATAATTTCTCTCTGTACTAAACGGTCTAAACTAGAGACGATTTCGTCGCATATTAATAATTCCGGATTAACAAGAATGGACCGTAGTAGATTGACACGTTGCCTTTCGCCGCCACTCAATTCAGATGGCCGTCGCTTCAAATGTGCTTCTGTCAATTTTACTTTTCCAAGCATATGACGAATATGCGTATCCATGTCGACTATTTTATGCCGCAGGGGCTCCATCAGAATTTCCCTGACAGTCCAAGATGGATTAAGTGCAGCCGACGCATTTTGGAAAATCAGCTGGCATCCTTCATAAAACCTCTTTTTCGAACGACTCGTGACAGGTATTCCCTGGAATGAAACGATACCAGCATCCGGGACTTCAAGGTGCATAATGAGCCGTGATAATGTGCTTTTCCCACTGCCACTTTCCCCAACAAGGCCTACGATTTCACTTTCACCAATAGCCATTTCAATTCCACTAAGAACTTTCTTCCCTTTACGATAACTCTTCGATACATTTTCCACAGTTAATAGCATTCTCTTCTCGCCCTTCCCGACTTAAAACCGACTCTCCAACAGCCGTTTTGTATAAGGGTGTTCTGGCCGTTTAAATCGTTCCTCAACAATTCCTGTCTCGACTACTTTTCCCTCAAACATGACAACCATTTCATGTGCCGCCTCAGCTACTATATCCAAGTCGTGCGTGATTAACAAAATCGTTGTCCCCTGCTCTTCATTCAAAGATTTTAGTAAGTCCATAAACTCCTTCTGCAACATCCTATCTAGTGCTGATGTAGGTTCATCGGCAATCAAGAGATCTGGTTCTACATATAAAGCACACGCAATCATACAACGTTGCAACATCCCTCCAGAAAGCTCAAATGGATATTGATGAAAAATGTCTACAGAAAGGCCGAGATTATCCAAAATACGGGTCATCTTCAAAGTGAACTGTTTAAGCGAGTCCCCTTTTCGTACGCCTGAAAATGAATAAAGTTGGCGGTCCATTTTTACAGAAGGATTAAAACTATTTGCTGCATCTTGAAAAATTGTAAAGATAGATGACTTCCTAATTTTCATCATTTCCCGTGTTGAACGACCAATTAAGTTCATTCCATTGAACGACGCTTGTCCAGTCGCGGTCATACCTGGCGGCAAAATACCGAGCAATGCTGCGACAGTCATACTTTTCCCACTGCCACTTCCACCAATAATCGATGTGATTTTTCCACGTGGAATCGAAAACGAGCTGTCTTCCACAATGTACTTTTCATCGATAAAAATCGATAACTGGTCCACTTTAAGCATTCGAACGCCTCCGTTTCGGATCTTTCAATGCTTCACCTATGAAGTTAACGGATAAAATCGTAATAAAGATCATGATTCCTGGAAATAATCCTATCCACCATGCTCCAATTAATATATCGTTTTGTGCGTAGAACAACATATTTCCCCACGACGGAATTGCAGGCGGAACGCCGATACCTAGAAAACTGAGCGACACCTCAATAAATATTGCTCCTGCAAAGTTAAACAGCGTTACAACAAAAATAGCAGGCACGCTATTACGAAGCATATGGCTAAAAATGATTTTCCATACGGGTGTGCCAAACATGGTAGCCATTTTTACAAATTCAGCTTCTTTCAGTCTTATGAATTCCGATCGAACGATGCGAGCCGTGACCAGCCACCCGGTAATTCCAATAATGAGCGCCATACTCCACATGCCACCTTGCATAAATGCTTGAAACGCCAATAGTAGAATAAGTGATGGAATCGTGATAAGCGCTTCAAGAAAACTCATCATTATCTTATCGACATAACCGCCAACAAAACCACTAATTCCACCATAAAGTACGCCGATAGCTAGAGATAGGACTACGGAAACACTCGCAACAGTGAGCGTTACTTTACCACCCTCTAACAATCGAGAAAACACATCGCGTCCGAGATGATCCGTCCCAAGCAGATGGCCATCTCCCGGTGGTGCATAGACTTTATCCATATTCATTTCATTTGCTGGATATGTTGAAAAGAGACCTGCGAAAGTCGTCATAATGACGATCAAACCAAGGATCATACACCAGAAAATCAATACTTTTCGAGACCTCATCTACTGTATGCCCCTTTCCGTAACTTGGGATCCATCGCATACATGATAAAGTCGATGATGAATAAACTCAAGACGACTAGTAACCCGATGACAAGTATACCGCCCATAACCACCGGAAAGTCTTTCACCATGACCGCCTTTACAATTAGCTGTCCGAGCCCTGACCATGCAAATAGTGATTCAACGATTATTGAACCACCAAAGAATGAAGGTAACGTCATCCCGATGTAATTCAAATACGGAACAGATGAATTGTGCAAAATTCCTTTTCTGATTTCACGTTCTACTACTCCATTTGCTCTTGCGACCATGACATAGTATTTACTGCTTTCTGCCTTTATACTTTCTTGAAGGAAGCGAGCGTAGATGCCTGTATGCGTCAGAATAATGACAGCAGCGGGCATTATAAGATGGCGCAGTTTGTCTAGTAGACCCCCATCACCTCCGACCTCCCCCGAACCCGAGGATGGGAGGATTCCGAGTTTAACTGAAAAAAAGAAGATAAGTAAAATTCCGAGCCAAAATGACGGGATGGAGGAAGACGCAATGCTAATTGCTGATAATCCTTTGTCCCACCATGAACCGGCTTTCATACCTGCGATGGTTCCAAGCAAAAGAGATCCGATAATAATGAAAAAAATTGTCACACCAAAGAGTAACAACGTATTTGGCAACCGTTCCAAAACAATCACAGTCACGGGACGGCCTTCCTTAGACGAATAACCTAAATTCCCTTTTACTATTTCCTTCAGCCATGAACCGTATTGCTCAATTACCGGTCGGTCAAGCGAAAAAGCACTACTGATCCGTTCTTTCTCGGCCGTACTCAACGTTTGTGCATTGCCTCCATAGAATGCCGTTGCCGGATCACCTGGAGCCATATGCATGATGAAAAAAGAGAGGAAGCTAATGACGATGAGGACAATTGTCCCCATCATCATCCGCTTCCCGATCCATTTAACGTTCATTCCACTTCCACTCCTCGACGTTCCAAAGAAAACCTGATCCATGATGGCCGAGTATTCTCTCTTTTACACCACCCAGGTTTTTATTAATGCCATAAATCGCATTCGCATAGGCAATAAAATCAAATGGTGGATCTAATGCTAGCTCTGTTTGGAACTCCTTATAAACCGCTTTTCGTTCCTCTGTATCTGTCAACAAACGGCCTTTCTCAAGCAAAGCATCTACTTTTGCATTTGAGTAATTGCCGTAGTTGTATCCTGAACTTATTTTACTCGACTGATCTGTGTGGAACAGAATATGCGTGTGATGATCCGCATCGTACGGGCTTCCCCATGCAATAACGAACGCATCTGTATCTTCAATGGTGATTGCGCTCCAGTCCAGTGCAGCTACTTTTACATCAGCTCCGATTGCTTTAAATCCTTCAGCTGTATAATTGGCTATATTCACACGGACTGTATCCGTTACAGGAACTGTAATCGTAAATGACAATTTTTCACCGTCTTTATAACGGAAGCCATCTTTTTCTTCTTTCCAGCCCGCTTCATCCAGAAGTGTTTCCGCTTTCTCAACATTGTACGTATATTTCTCTACTTCAGCGTTGTTGAATGCATGTTTTTGAAGCGGCGAATAGGCTTCAGTTCCATACCCTTTTAAGATACCTTTGACGATTGCCGTGCGATCCGTCGCGTAACTGAATGCACGCCTTACATTGACATCTTTCCATAACTCTTTGTTCATATTATAGAGAATACCGCGATAATCCGCAGATTCTATATCATGTATTTCGATATTTTGTTCATCTTTCAAACTAATTGCCTGTACCGGATCTAGTAGCGCAATATCTACTTCACCTGATTTTAATTGTAGCGCCCGCACATTGCTATCCGGGATGAATTTAAAAATCACTTTTTCAATAGATGGTTTCGTCCCATGAAAATCGTTGTACGCTTTTAACGTCAAACTGTTTCCACGATCCCATTTATCAAACATATACGGGCCCGCACCAATGGGATGGCTGTTGAATTTAGCCGTTCGCATTTCGACATTTTCAAATGCATGCTTCGGAAGTATTGGTACTGTCAATTTATCAAGTATCTGTATAAACGGGTGTTTTAACGTCAATTCAAATGTAAACTTATCCACTTCTTTCAAAGAATCCACTTCGGCGAAGTCTGCTTTTAAAAACGAAGCATTAGCATCATCTAAAATGCTTTCAATCGTGAAAATGACGTCTTCAGCCGTTAAAAGCTCTCCATCATGGAACTTGATATCATCTTTTAGATTAAACGTATAAGTCAAATTGTCCTGAGAAACGGTATACGATTCAGCAATGTCAGTAATCGTCTTATTGTTTTCGTCAAATCTCATAAGACCACGGAACAGCAATGCATCAAGATTTGTCTCTTCCAGAATCGGATTTAGCCCTTCAAACTCAGATTCAGATGCGTATACGAGGCGGTTTTCTTTCGGCTTAGCCTCGGCTTCCTCTTTTTTTGAACAACCCGAAACAATTGCTATTAGTATTGAAAAAATAATTAGAAATTTAATCCTTTTACTCAACATAATATCCTCCGTTAACTTATTATTTTAAATTGGTTTTCATTACTTATTATAATCTACTTTTCTCTCCTAATACACCATGCTAGGAAATATGCCTAACGAAGGAAGATATAATTATTAACTTTCAAAACCCGACAACTATACTAGTTACCGGGTTTTGAGTGTTAATATTTTCTGAGGAAACTTGGGGTTTTGTTAAACCATCCTTCATTTACAATACGTTGACCATCGGCAAATATTTTCTCGATGGTTTGGGTGCTATTTGCTAAGACTCTCAAGGTAAATCCAGGAACAGGCAGTTTCGAAATCCCGATCTTGAACTCGTTTGTCTCCTCATGAATAGCATCATATAGCTTATCAATTAGCTCAGAATCCGTTTTCTCGCCGACCACAATCATCGAGCCTAAATGAGAAAACCCTTCCATATGGCCGAGTGCATCTAGATTGTTTGTAGCCGGATTTAATTTGACATGATCATAAACGACTAGCTCATCATCCATATAGATTTCATTTAATAATTGAAGTGTGTTATAGCTAAATCGTTCGCCATCAGGGGACCATCCTGGAGTAATTATATCCGAGTAAAGGAGTGCAGCTCCTTTTTCCATATGAATCACCGTTTTTTGTTTATAGCGGGCATCCCGATAACCGATGATTGGGTCAGGAATATACTCAAGGTAACTGCCTTCCTTAAGGTCAATTACTGTTTCCTGATAGGCAAGCGTTTTAGGCGTTTTATATATTTTAGTTGCTGATTGCGTTGTTAGGGTTAGCATAGCCTGTTTGTCCAATGTAATTTGCATTCTATAGCGGTCGCCGTCTAAATAGCCACCACCAGGATTTAAAATATAATAACAGGCTTGTCCAGATTCATCATGATAAATGGGACGCATAACCTTATATGCCCCCTGGAAATACACATTCCTAGCAACGGTCTTTCCATTTCTCACCTCAGCATCCAAACGTAAAATCCCTGTCCAGTCCTCCATCTTACTCCATGCCCTTTAAAAGTACGTTCTTTCTAATCCAATCAACAACTTGATCGAGACCTGTATTGTCTTTTAAATTTGTAAATACATAAGGCTTATTTCCACGGAATGTTTGTGTATCAGATTCCATAACTTCTAAGCTCGCTCCAACATAAGGTGCTAAGTCAATTTTATTAATGACAAACATGTCCGATTTGATCATGCCTTGTCCACCTTTTCTTGGAATCTTTTCCCCTTGTGCTACATCTATAATATAAATGGAGAAATCAACAAGTTCCGGACTAAAAGTAGCAGCAAGATTATCTCCACCGCTTTCTACGAAAATTAATTCAACATCCGGATGCAGTTCTATTAATTCATCAATTGCAGCAAAGTTCATAGAAGCATCTTCACGTATCGCGGTATGAGGGCAACCACCAGTTTCCACACCTATAATACGGTCCGCAGGCAATACACCATTTTGCATCAAGAATTTTGCATCTTCTTTTGTATAAATATCATTTGTTACTACCGCCATACTAATTTCATCTTTAAAATAACGTGTTAACTTTTCAACTAACAACGTTTTTCCTGCACCGACTGGTCCACCTACACCGATTTTAATTGGTTCCATAACTAACACTTCCTTTTACTTATTGTTTAGTTCGTTGCACCTAGCCCCTCGAGTCGCTTCAGTCTTGCTGGTAAAGGCAAAGAACGCCTTTACCTTCAAGACTTCCAGCGCTTGTCGGGGCTGTACAGGCGCTTTCGCTTTTCATGTTGTCTAGGCTTCAGCGCCTAGCCCCTCGAGTCGCTTCAGCCTTGCTGGTAAAGGCAAGAACGCCTTTACCTTCAAGCCTTCCAGCGCTTGTCAGGGCTGTACAGGCGCTTTCGCTTTTCATGTTGTCTAGGCTTCAGCGCCTAGAGGCTAGGGTCATAAGTCAGTCCGACTAGGAAGGATTGAACTGCATCCTTCCCGGGCAAAGAGCGCCGCTTCGCCAGCCCGTCTTATGCCTGTCGCGGACCTATAGGATATAGGTCATGCAACCGTCGCCACAGGAAGTGGCGACGGTTGCCTTTCCTTTATCCATGCGCTTTCGCTTTTCATGACATAAAAATACGGATGTTGACACGTTCATGTTTCATTTGAGATAGCTCCAGGCCTGGGGAGACAATTCCGAAGTCGTCCTCATCTAAATACTGGACTTTTTCTGCAGCCATTGCTAAAGGACCTTGGAACTGCTGAATCGTTTTTTGACCGGCAGTTTGCCCTAAAGGGATAGCCCTTACAGCATTTTGAACAAGTGTTGAGATTGTGGAGTATAGGTAATAGAGGGTAGTTGTTGTTTTTGGAACGCCCAGATGGTGACCTATGATCGTAAACACAATCGCTGGATGGCCAAATGATTGTTTCTGCTTAATACGTTTGCGATACTCTGAAAAAACAGGTACATCATATAATGATTCTACAAGTTTTAACATACGCTCACCTATTCTTTGTGTCCCTTCTCTCGTTTCACGCGGAAGGTTTTGCACAGTCAACATTCGATCCAACTTCCATATCTTTTGTAAATCATTCTCTTCCAACGCTTCATAAACAAGACGGGAAGCGAGCCCGTCTGAATAGATGAGCTGTTCATTTAAGTAAACGTCAAGCCATTGTAAAAATGATTCTTGATCGTGAACCCTGTCTTCTTGAATATAGCTTTCCAGACCATATGAATGGCTAAATGCACCTGTTGGAAAACTCGAATCACAAAGTTGGAAAAGAGACAGAGTATTATTATCCATGACTATGCCCGATATGTCTAAACGCCTGTTTCACTTTCCGATCTTCACGTTTATAAGTTATCTGAAGTTCTTTCAGCAAATCTTCTACAAGATAATCATACTGGACAAGCATGTCATCATCCTCAAATTGTGCCGGAAGATGGCGATTCCCTAATTGATGGGCAATTGTACCCATTTCGTGTAAGCTGCGAGGACTAATGACCAACAAATCATCCGAGATAACTTCAATCATGATGAGATTTTTATCGTCCATATATAAAACATCTCCGGCAACTAGGTCACGTGATTCCTTTAAACGTATACCAATTTCTTGGCCGTGATCAGTCTTGACGAGTTGAACTCGTTTCACTAAATGAGAACTTTCAAGATATACTTTTTCAATATGGCGTTTTTCTACCTCTTCTTTTTCCATATTATTGATATTTATCATAATTTTCTCAACTATCAACACTTTCACCTCAAAATAGGAAATATCGTTGCCCCATTGGTACTTCATCAACAGGATCGCAAGTAATTAATTCCCCGTTTATTTTAACCTCATATGTTTGTGGATCAACTGTAATCTCTGGTGTTTCACTGTTAAGTTTCATATCTTTTTTCGTCAGATTACGAATGCCATGAACAGGAAGAACAACTTTTTCCAAGCCAAGTTTTTCATGTACTTTGTCATCAAATGCAGCTTGTGAAATAAACGTAATTGAACTCTTAGATAACGCTTTACCCATTTGTGCATACATCGGACGATAAATGACAGGCTGTGGAGTCGGAATCGATGCATTGGCATCTCCCATTACACTCTCAACAACAAATCCGTTTTTAAGAACCATTTCAGGCTTCGCGCCGAAAAATGCAGGTGACCAAAGAACTAAGTCAGCAAATTTACCGACTTCCAAAGAACCAACATATTCAGATATTCCGTGAGTAATGGCTGGATTGATTGTATATTTGGCAATGAAACGTTTCACACGATTATTATCGGAAAGCTCACTGTCTCCCTCCATTATTCCTCGTTGTTTTTTCATTTTATCGGCAGTTTGCCAAGTACGTATTATGACCTCACCGACGCGTCCCATTGCTTGAGCATCAGAACTAACCATACTGAATACACCCATGTCATGAAGAATATCTTCAGCGGCAATTGTTTCTTTTCGAATACGTGAGTCTGCAAAGGCAAGATCCTCAGGAATAGATGGATTTAAATGATGACAAACCATTAACATATCCAAATGCTCATCAATTGTATTCACCGTGTAAGGTAGTGTCGGATTAGTAGATGATGGTAAAACATTCATGATCCCAGCAGATTTGATCAAGTCAGGAGCATGTCCTCCACCAGCACCTTCAGTGTGGTACATATGAATAACTCGGTCTTTAATCGCAGCCATTGTGGTTTCCATAAAGCCGCCTTCATTCAATGTATCTGCGTGAACGGCAACTTGAATATCATATTTATCAGCAACGCTTAGTGCATTGTCAAGTGCTGAAGCTGTAGCGCCCCAATCCTCATGAACTTTTAAACCGATTACTCCCGCCATTACTTGCTCGATAAGCGGTTCTTCAGTAGCAGCTTGCCCTTTTCCTGTAAAACCTACATTAATTGGCATTCCCTCTGCCGCTAAAAGCATACGATGAATATTCCACTCACCTGGTGATACCGTGGTTGCTTTAGATCCTGCTGCTGGGCCAGTTCCTCCTCCAATTAAAGTCGTAAGACCAGAAGCCAATGCCGTTTCAATTTGTGCAGGATTGATAAAGTGAACATGTGTATCAATTCCGCCAGCCGTTACAATCATGCCTTCTCCAGCAATGATTTCTGTGGAAGCTCCAATTACAATATCTACATTATCCATAATTAGTGGATTTCCAGCTTTACCAATTCCAGCTATTTTACCATCACGAATCGCTATATCAGCCTTAATGATCCCAGTGTAATCAATAATAATAGCGTTTGTAATTACTAAATCTGGAACGCCGTCTTTTCGTGTTGCAAGGGGATGTTGTCCCATTCCATCACGTATTACTTTTCCTCCGCCGAATACAACTTCCTCGCCGTAAGTTGTATAATCTTTTTCAATTTGAATCAGTAAATCTGTATCCGCTAAGCGAATGGAGTCTCCTGTTGTCGGACCGTACATTTGCGCATATTGTTTTCTTGGCATTCTAAAACTCATTTGTTGACACCACTTTCTAATGACCCGTCTACTTTATTGTTAAACCCATAAACCCGTCTTTCACCAGCATAATCAAGTAACTCAATTTCTTTTTCATCACCAGGCTCGAAACGTACCGAAGCTCCAGCAGGAATATTCAAGCGTTTCCCGTATCCTTCTTCTCTACTGAATTTCAGAGCATCATTCACTTCATAAAAATGAAAGTGAGATCCTATTTGAACCGGACGATCTCCAATATTTATGACCGACAATTTTGTTATGGTTTTTCCTTGGTTGATAATAATATCTTCATCTTTTAAAAATAATTGCCCAGGTTCCATTTTAGTATTCCTCCTATCGTCATTTATCTAATTGGATTATGAACTGTCACCAGTTTTGTTCCATCAGGAAACGTTGCTTCCACTTGAACGTCGTGAATCATCTCCGGAATACCATCCATAACATCTTCCCGAGTCAAAATAGTCGCACCAAATTCCATTAATTCTGCTACTGTTTTTCCATCCCTTGCGCCTTCCAACACTTCATAAGTAATAAGTGCAATTGCTTCAGGGTAGTTTAACGCTAATCCTCTTTCTCTTCTTCTTCTTGAGAGATCTGCAGCGACAACTATCAACAGCTTGTCTATCTCACGCGGTTGTAAGTGCATTAATAATCCTCCTTGTAATTCTTACTCATGTAATATGTCCTACAAAACAAAGAAAATACCACAATGGTACATTCTATTCTTATCTGCGAGTAATTCAACTATTATCTACCGACTAATCACTCTAAATGCGAGCAGTACAAAATCCGAACATGATAAATGTTTATCACTTTACAGTTCGGAAGTTATTAAATATTTATGTCGATTTTTGTCGTTTTTTAACGTA
Source organism: Sporosarcina sp. ANT_H38 (assembly GCF_008369195.1). Taxonomy (GTDB): domain Bacteria; phylum Bacillota; class Bacilli; order Bacillales_A; family Planococcaceae; genus Sporosarcina. The sequence goes on from NZ_VOBC01000003.1 coordinate 387,785, forward strand.
TCTTCCTTAAATAAACGATTGCTTGTTTTGCAATGATAGAATATCATGTTTTATATGGAATAACCAGCTTCAAGTTTATCCCATTAAATCTCAGATAATTACAAAACCAAAACTGTGTTTTCGTAACTATTCTGTAACCAGAAAAAAATGTAACAATTTCAGATGCTTTCCATGTAGTTTGTGTTCCCTACATGATTGCACTCTTTTTTGCATGTCTACAGAACCACAAATATCCCTTATATATACTTATGAGGGTTTTATTCCAAGATATGTTTTATAAGGATATATCGCAAAAAGAAATGTTACATCATTTCGACAAATTAAAAAGGGAGAAATTTATAGGAAAACGGGAATAATAAAAAACTAAAGTTTACTGGTGTTAATATAATTAAATCACTAAACTTTTTTTCAAAAAAGGAGATCATTTATGAATAACAACAAACGGAGTCTATCCTTTTTATCGGCTGCTCTTAAAGGAATTTCTCAAGTTATATTAATCGATAATGCACTCTCTGGGTTTATTATCTTATTGGCTATCACCATTTCTTCGTACTCATTGGGAATCATTGCGCTACTATCCGCAATAATAGGTACTTTAGTGGGAAAACTTGGTGGGGCAGATGAAAAATTGATAAACCAAGGATTGTTAGGCTATAACTCTGTACTAACCGGATTGGCCCTGGCGTTATTCCTAACTGGTCCCTATATGTGGCTAGTAGCCTTGACTGGGTCCGCCGTCGCTGCTATCATTACGGCATCCATGATGCACTTTATGGGAAAGACAGAAGTTCCAATTCTTTCCTTTCCTTATATTATCTTGACATGGTTCATCCTGTTGGCTTCTTACAAATTAGAAGGCATTAATCTAAGCCCGACATTAGTACCCCAAAATTTATCCAATTGGGAATTGAATACGGCAGGAGAAATTTATTTTCTAGATGTAATTTTTAATGGTATTGGGGAAATCTTTTTCCTTTCTGCAGCATTACCTGGAATATTAATCTTTATTGCAGTATTTATTGCAGGGTGGAAACTCGGGATATATGCAATAATTGGTAATATCGTTGCTCTACTCACGGCTTATGTTTTAGGCGGAGAACACAACGTAATTATGTTAGGCCTGTATGGCTATAATGCGATTTTAACTATTATAGCTGTTTCTGCAGTTTTCAAAAATGAACATAGTCGCTTTTCACCTATTACAGGCATCCTTGCGGCCTGTTTAACGGTCCCACTTACTGCAAGCATTAGCATTTGGCTATTACCCTATGGGCTTATGGCTTTAACGATGCCGTTTGTCCTGTGCACATGGCTAATACTTGGCGCAAGAAAAGTCCTTCCAAAGTTGTAACTTTTTATCTAAACCTATCGTATGGAAAACCGAAACGGTCAGGTCATACAAAGAAAGCCCATTGTCGACTACATCGACAATGGGCTTTCTTTCCTAATATCGGATTTCACGTCCAATGCTAACTATTCGTCAAGTTCGCTTATTCCACACCCGGCAATATGGTTAGCGTTTTGTTATCACCGTCTAGTCTTGCACCAACGCCAAGCGGTATAGCAAAGTGGGGTTGGCCATGGCCAATTTTAAATCCTTTCACGACAGGTATGTCAAGATTACCGGTATAATATTCAAATACCTCATCAAGTGTTAGCGATTCTTTCTGTTTTTTCGGCTCGGTTTTCGAGAAATCTCCAATGACAATTCCTACTGCATCTTTGAGTTTACCAGCCATGCGCAATTGATTGAGAAGTCCATCAACTTTGTACGGCTCTTCGCCTACATCTTCTATAAAGAGCAACTTGTCCTTCGTGTCTACTTCAAATTTAGTACCTATTCCGCTGGCGAGTAGTGACAGATTACCTCCAACTAGTTCACCCTGTGCAACCCCAGCTGATATAGTTTCAAGAGGTGAAATCGCTTCTGTGTAATGAAGTTCCATTGGCTCAAATAACTGTTGGAACATTTTCGCAGACAATTCGTGGAACGTGTCTTTTCCAACACATGATGCAAGCATCGGTCCGTGGAACGTCACAAGATTGGAATATAGACCCATCGCCGTATGCAGGTAAGTGATATCACTGAAACCCCAAAAGATTTTCGGGTTCTCTTGCATTAGCTGCAGATCGATCCTATCGGTATAACGGGCAGAACCATATCCTCCGCCCGCACAAATAATTCCTTTAATCTGGGGATCTGCGAACATATCATGCAGGTCTTCAAGTCGCTCATCGTCTGTCCCTGCAAGATAACCGTTAACATTCTCGAGATGCTTTCCAAACTTCCATTTCAAGCCGAGTTTTTCTAAAAACACAAGCGATTGTTCCAGTGTTTCCTGATTGGGTGGACTGGATGGTGCAATTATCCCAATCGTGTCGCCCTTTTGTAGACGTTGTGGTCGTATTTTCATAATTATTACTTCCTTTCATTCACCTTGTTAGTTTAGAAAGATTAGATTTACACTACCGCTCATTGTAATTTTATCATATACCGATAATACGCTATAGCTCTCCCTACTTATACACATATGGATTAACCCGAATAAGAAAAAACTGCTATCCAGATTAATCTGGATAGCAGTCTTCAATAAATAGTTATTCACTTACACCCATCTCAAACAAGCGTAGTTCAGATGCTGGGTCGATAGAGTAGTTGACCATACGTTTGCTAACACCCATTAGGGAGTAACGGTAAACAGTTGGAGCAACAGGTACTTCTTCAACCATTAGCGCTTGCCATTGATTGTAGATGTCTTTACGGTACTCAGAATCGAATGCTTTCACAGAAGTTCCTGCTGCAAGAAGCTCATCGTTCTTTTCGCTCGTGTAACGAGTGTAGTTGAACGCTGCTTCTCTTCCGTATAGACCTGCAGGATCTGGATCTGTCCCAGTTCCCCATGCAGCTTGGTAAATGTCAATTTTCGGTTCATCCGTTTCTACCATTTCGTAGAATGAGTTGAACTCGTGTAGACGACCGTCTAGAAGTTGAACTTTAATACCTACGTCAGCCCAGTTTTGCATATAGAACTGTACAATTGGTTCTGCCGTTTCTCCACCTGACATTGAAGCGAAGTTAAGAACAAATTCTTTTCCTTTATCATCTTCACGGATACCATCGCCATCAACGTCTTTGTATCCAGCTTCGTCAAGAAGTGCTTTTGCTTTTTCTGGATCGTATGAACGTCCTTCAAGGCTAGCATCATGGAAACTTGCAAAGACAGGGATGATCAAGCTCGTTGCTGGGAAACGAAGACCGTGGTAAAGTTCTTTACCAATAGTTTCGTTATCCATTGCATGCCACATTGCTTGACGAACAAGTTTGTTACCCAATTTAGCATTTGGATCTGTTATGTTTGTTTTCTTTTCTGCATCCCATTTACCAAGTTTGAACCCGATATATGTGTAAGCAGTGTCAACTTGTGCAAGGAGTTCGACGTTTTCAATTGCTTTTGCATTTTCATATTGATCGACCGGAATTTCTGCATAATCGATTTCACCTTTTTTCAGTGCTTCCAGTACAGATGCAGAGCTTACTACTTTTAGAACAATCGATTTTAGTGCAGGTTTGCCTCTCCAGTATTCATCATAACGTTCATAAAGAACTGATTCTCCTGGAACAACTTTTACAACTTTATACGGTCCAAAACCAATTGGAGTTGTACGGATTTTTTCAGATGCTACGATTTCTTCAAGTGAAGTCATATCACCAAGATAGTGTCTAGGAGTTGGGTGTGACCAGAATCCTGACAACAGTGATGGTGATGCTTCTGTAAATGTGACAGAAATTGTTTTATCGTCTATTACTTTGATACCAGAAATTTTATCTGTTTTACCTTCATGGTATGCCGGCATTCCTTCTACGTTTGAAACCATGAATGTATAACGAGTTCCTACATAGTCAGGATGACCAAGAAGTTCATATGTGTAAAGAAGGTCATCAGCTTTTACAGGCTCACCGTCATGCCATTTAACGCCATCTTTAATTGTAAGTGTAATTGTTTTATTGTCATCAGAAATTGTATAGTCTGCTGCACCATTATTAGTGATCAAGAAGTCACCATCAACGTCCAGAAGGCTTTCAGTAAAGAATTGCATTACATCAAAGTCTGGAGCTCCAGAGTAGAATACGCGGTTCAATGTACCTTCGAACGGCGTGTCAGAAACTAGACCGAACGTAAGTTCGCCGTCTTCTTTTACTGCTGCAGAGTTTGTAACGTCTAGCGGGAATACAAGTTCACCGCTTTCTTCAGCCGGTTTTTCTTCCGGTTTTTCCTCTGGTTTTGTTTCTTCTTCCTTGCCTGTTTCTGCTTCTTTCTCGCCCTCTGCGTTTTCTTTACCTGTACATGCAGCTAGAAATATGCTGAGAACAAGCATTAGACCAACGAGTAACATGAGTTGCTTCTTTACCAATTGTATTACCTCCCCTTTTTTTTAAGCTAATCTTTGTCTTGCGTCAGACGCGCGCTTAACCGCTTGCCCGACATAATTTATACACAGCATCATTACTAAAATCAGTAATGCTGCGGGTAACCATACCCACCACTTATTCTGTACAATATCCGGGTTTGTCGCATAGCTGATCAGCCTCCCAAGGGAAGGTGTTCCCGCCGGCAGACCAAATCCTAAGAACGTGAGACCTGTCTCTAACCCTATATTTCCCGCAAGCGTAAGCGTCATATTAACTATGACGAGAGAACTTAAATTTGGAAACAATTCAAAGAACATAATTTTCCAACTTGGTGTTCCTAACGTCTTGGAGGCATTGATATAGTCAAGTTCCCGTTCAGCGAGTCCCCTTGACCGGATCAGCCGTGCTTTTCCAAACCAAGCAAACGAACTCATGATTAAAATGAAGCTAAAAATCGTATAGTTTGGAACAATAACCACGAATACAATGATGATCATAAGTGACGGCAGAACCATTAGGAAATCTATGATTCGCATAATGATATTATCAACGATTCCTCCATAAAAGCCCGAAATCAGACCAACTGTCAAACCAAAAACTCCAGCAATTAATGAGACGCTTAATCCGATTGTGAAAGAGTTCCGTGTCCCTAGCATCAGCTGACTTAACACATCACGTCCACCGTCATCCGTCCCAAGCCAATTGTCGGCAGAGGGTGGTTTCCAGTTATTGAAGAAGTTAACGCGTGTCAGTGCCGCCTGGTCGATGAATAATGGAGATAAATAGGCAGCCGACAAAATGATTGTAAGTAAGACAAGTGAACCTAATGCCATTTTGTCATTTCTTATTTCACGCCAAATCGTTTTTGAAAAAGAGGGATTATTCTCTTTTTCCTTCGCCATCAGTTCTTTTTCATTTAACACAACCACATGTTTTCCCTCCCCTTCTGTTCATTTCCATCAATCAATGCGGATTCGTGGATCGACAATGCTAAGAATAATATCCGAGAGCATTGTTCCGACAATTGCAGCTGCGCCTGAAATCATGACAAGAGCTGTAACGACCGTAAAGTCACGTAGCATGATCGACTCTAAGAAAAGTTTTCCGAGTCCGGGATAACTGAAAATCATCTCAATGAAGATTGAACCTGTAATAAGAAATGTAATTTCATAACCGAAAAATGCTGCAATCGGCAATAGAGAGTTACGCAAAATATGACGCGTATACACCTTACCTTCTGGAACCCCTTTAGCACGGGCTGTCTTAACGAAATCTTTTAGCTTGGTATCGATAATGTCATTACGTAAATATTGAATGGTTCCGAACGTCGCAAGCAAAGCACCCGACATGACCGGTAAAATTAAGTGTTTTACTTTACTAACTATATAATCCCATGATCCTTCATCAACCCGTATATCGACACTTCCGCTAATTGGGGTCCAACCTAGGATGAAGCTGAAGAGAAATAACATTAAGAGTGCAAAGACAAATAATGGCGTTGCAAAGGCAAAATAATTATAGGTGACGATCATCTTATCCGCCCAAGTATCCGTCCACCTGCCAGCAATGATGCCAAGAGGAATAGCGATTATATAGGTCACTATCAATGTTCCGATTGATAATAGCATCGTATTCGCAACTCTTCCGGCAAGCAATGTCGTAACCGGCTGTTTGTGTGTGTACGACTGACCGAGGTCCCCCTGTACCGCTTTCCCAATCCAAGCTCCATACTGGACATACCACGGATCGTTCAAACCGTACTTCTCACGAATTTTCTCAATCTGTTCAGGCGTCGCATCGGGGTTTCCCATGAATGCCCCTGTTACTGCATCGCCAGGCATTTGTTTCGCGAGCACGAAGATTATCAAACTAAGAAGTATTAGCTGTGGAATCATGATCAATGTTCTTCTCAATATAAATGTCAGCATTTTTTCACAATTCCCCTTTACTGCAATGCAACGGAATGTGTATCAGAAACCCTTTTCAGGTCAAACATCCGTCCATCTTTATCGAAATAACTATCATAGTCTGTCCGGTATGCCTCATTGATGGACTGACGGAGATGCGTTTTCTCAAATCGCTTTTCCGGATTCATTTCCGGAATCGCCGCAATAAGCCTCTTCGTGTATAAGTGTTGTGGATTGCTATAAACGTCCGCGGCTGTTCCTTCTTCAACGAAACGTCCTTTATACATGATGCCGATTCTGTCACACATATGTTGGATTATCCCTAAGTCATGAGAAATGAATAAGTACGTTAGATTAAATTCCTTTTGAATTTCCTGCATAAAGTTCAACACTTGGGCTTGAACGGACACATCTAATGCGGAAACAGGCTCATCTGCAATGATCAATTTAGGATTCAGCGTGAGCGCACGAGCGATTCCAATACGTTGGCGTTGACCACCGGAAAATTGGTGCGGATACTTATAAACCGATTCAGGATTCAAACCAACTCGTTCAATAAGTGTCTTTACCCTTTTCAACTCTTCGCCGGGCGACATACGTTCGAAGTTTCGAAGCGGTTCAGAAATGATACTCAATACGTTTTTCCGAACATTTAACGATGAGTAAGGGTCTTGGAAAATCATTTGGATGTCTTTTGTTTGCTGTCTTCTATCTGTACCTCTCAGCTTCGCGAGGTCATTACCTTCAAAAAGAATTTCGCCGTCTGTCGCTTTATTGAGGCCAATAATTGCACGTCCAGTTGTCGTCTTTCCACAACCTGATTCACCTACAAGACCATATGTCTCGCCCGGCTCCAGTTCGAAGCTGACACCGTCAACTGCTCTTACTTGATCGACCACTCGGCGGAAAAAACCTCCCCGAATTGGGTAATGTACTTTTAACTTATTTACTTTAAGTAGCGACACAAGTCTCAGCTCCTACTCTCTCCACAGGGAAGTGGAAGTTTTTATAGCAGCTACAACGAACGAAATGACCCGGCTCTACTTCATGTAATTGTGGGTTCATTTCATGTTCTTCCTCAGGAATCCATTTAATACGAGGAGCAAACCTGCAACCTGTTCGATCTAGATTTTGGATTGAAGGAACAATTCCTTCAATAACATGAAGTTTTTCTTTCGCTTCCATATTCGCCGGGATTGAATTTAATAACGAACGGGTATAGGGGTGTAAAGGATTTGCAAAAAGTTCACGAACTTCAGCAATTTCCACTATCTCTCCTGCATACATAACCGCAACACGGTCAGCCATTTCTGCTACAACACCCAGATCATGTGTAATGAGAATAATGCCTGACTTGATTTGGTTTTGAAGTTCTTTCATAAGATCCATAATTTGTGCTTGAATTGTTACGTCCAAAGCAGTCGTTGGCTCATCTGCAATTAAAAGTACTGGATCACACGCAAGTGCGATTGCAATGACGACACGTTGCCTCATACCACCAGACAGTTCATGCGGATATTGCCCATATACGCGTTGTTCATTCTTAATACCTACACGGCGAAGAATATCGAGTACACGCTTCTTCTTATCAGCTGATGTAAGTTTCATATGGTAATCCATTGGTTCTTCAATTTGTCTACCGATTGTCGCTAGCGGATTTAGTGCAGTCATCGGATCTTGGAAAATCATACCGATATCTTTACCTCGAACTTTGTTCAATTTAGACACCGGTAGACTCAAAAGATTCTGACTATTAAAGTTAACTTGTCCTTCAAGTTTCGTCGATTTTAAATTATGAAGTCCCATTATGGAAAGGGCTAATGCACTTTTCCCACAACCCGACTCCCCCACGATTGCCACAACCTCGTTCTCATGGACCGTTAAGGAAACATCATCTACCGCAGCATAGTAGTTACCCTTGATGCTAAACGATGTACGGAGATTAGCAATTTCCAATACTGGCTTTCCCAAGAAAGTTTCCTCCTTACATTACTTAAAATACCAAACTGTTAATATTAAATTTTCTGATATTGAATCACTTTCACCAATATACTATACAAATTTCCAGATGACAACACTATATTTTTAGAATATTATATCTGGCAAATAGTAGATATATGACAAACATGTTACAAACGCTGATTTAAAAGCGTTTATTATTTCCGAAATACTTTTATTTATATTTGGATTTTTTTGTATTTCATTCAAAAAACACAAAAATCCCATTCCGGCTTGGAATGGGATTTTTTTACTGGTTCAAAATGATGTATTTATTTTAAGCTCCGTTATTTCTTAGTCCACATGAGATTAACGGTGCAATATATTACTATTTATTCATGCGTCCCTTTTTAATTTCAAGTGTTCGATGAACTATCTGATGAAGACGCAACAATTGCGGCAATTGTCGCAGCCATTACCGCTTGCTGCGCTTGAATAATTAATTCTACAGACGTGGCTAGACTAACACTCGCTTCTTCTGCACTTTCAGTCAACTTATGCATAATGTAACCAATCGCAATAGATAGCGCCATTTCCCTATTCCACTTAAAAGGTTTGGATTGCTCCAGTAAGTGCGTTAATTCGACAATACTATTCAACTCATTGTGATCTATTCCAAAAACAGTTAAAAAACCAATCATTGGGTAGTGCACAGGTCGTACTTTTGTACTCCGTTTGAAATGAATCAATACCTCCACAGCCCGCGCTACAAGAAGTGGATCGAAGTTAATTTGTATGTATGTCATGACCTGTGAAAGCCATTGCAGTTCATTTCCCGAACGAAATCCCTCTGTTCGCAGTGCGTCGTAATATACACGCATTGATTTGGCGTGCTCAATTGGATCAGCACCCCTTTTCCCTAACAACACTGCATAGGCATAATCGTCGTCAGATGTCAGGAAGAAATGTTGCTTTTTTATGGCGTCATATAGTTTTTTTGCTTGGCGTGCTTCGTTTTCATAGAGATCTGGGTCGTTCGTTAAAAGTAGAGCCGCTAAATACGAATGGATCGTATTACGAAAGCCAAGCCCCTTTAATACTTGCTGCTTTGCGAATAAACGAGCTACCTCTTTGTCAATATCCGCCCCAGGCTGATCTAAAAACGCGGCCACCATAGGAAGAAGATTGCCTCGCAGTGGAGAAAGCCAACTAGATTTTTCTTTAAGTGCATCCATCACCCGGCTCAAACTTTCTGCGTCAAATTCCCTTTCAGATGTGACATAATACGAAGTAATTGTCAGTACGACATTTTTTTCCACCGTCCAACCCGCCAACGACTTCACCTTCTCATATGTCGTTTCGACTTCCTGTCTAATCACATTCGCATCCATTGAACACATCTCCTTTTATATATGTACGCTTGTCCGCAAGAAAGGTTTCATAAAACTTGGAAAAATCTTTACTGCTTGCTATGCTTTTCGAAAATATCTATAGAATTGAGTGATCTACATGACCGAATTTGAAACGATTCTTGATACCCAATTATTCCAATCCAAAGAGACGCTAAAAGAGCAACTTGACTCGCTTGGTGTTAAATCGGGCGATCATCTCATTGTCCATTCATCCCTCAAATCAATGGGGTGGATTGCAGGTGGTGCACAAGCCGTAGTCGAAGCACTTATGGAAACGGTGACGCCAAACGGGACAATCATCATGCCCGCACAGTCCGCCGATAATTCGGAACCGTCTTACTGGATGCTTCCCCCCGTGCCCGAAGCGTGGCATGAGCCGATACGCCAATCTATCACCGCTTACGACCCGGACTTAACCCATTTGCGCGGAATGGGGAAAGTTGCTGAATGCTTTCACCGCCATCCCAAAACAATTCGAAGTTCTCACCCAGCTCATTCGTTCATGGCATGGGGACTACACGCAGATAGCTGGATGAGTGAACACCCACTTGAGGATTCATTCGGACCTAGTTCTCCGCTCGGAAAAATGTTGAATGCGAATGTGAAGATCATTATGATTGGCGTCAGTTATGAATCGTGTACTGCCCTTCATTTATCCGAATACCTAGCTCCTGAACTAACAGTTTCCCCTCAAGGTGCAGCCATCATTCAAGACGGTGAAAGAATTTGGGCGACTTTTGATATGGCTGATGTCGATTCAGAAATCTTCCCTGAATTGGGTACCGTATTCGAGGAAAAGAACCCCGGCATCGCTTTCGATGGCAAGTTAGGACAAGCGCTTTGCAAAATTGTTCCAATGAAACCACTTGTCGATTTTGGGACTGTATGGATAACCGAAAAAAGAATGTCAGAAGTAGTCGCTAAATAGAAATAGTAACTGGACAACCCTATCCTAGAAATATACGAAAAAGAAGTGACACTGTATAAGAAACGCCCCTCCTTACGCGGTTTTTCACGCAAGGAAGGGCGTTTTTCTACATGATTCGCTGTCTAGCAGGCGACTTACGACTTGCGCTTTTCTTATTTCGACATTTTCACTAATGCTTCGACCGCTGTTAAATCATTTCTATGAAAAGCAGTAACAATCGCACTGCCCACAATGACACCGTCTGCAAGCGCACCAATTGACCGGACCTGTTCAGGTGTTGAAATACCAAACCCAGCTAGAACAGGCACAGGACTTACCGCTTTCAACTGCTCCAAATGGGCAGCAAGATCATCTCCAAATCCATCCCGCACTCCTGTAATTCCGTTTACTGTCACCGCGTACACAAAGCCTTCAGCTTCCGCTGTTATTTTCTTAATCCGTTCTGGTGGGCTTGTTAGCGAGACGAGTGGAATGAGTGCAATATTAGCCTTCATAAGCGCATCCCGCAACAATCCACTTTCTTCGTATGGCAAGTCAGGCACAATAAGTCCGCTAATTCCGCTGTTTTGACAATCCATAGCAAATTGATCAACGCCATAGCTCAAAATTGGATTTAAATAAGTCATGATAACAAGCGGTACGGTGATTTCATCCTTGAATAAAGTAAGTTCTTTCAACACAGTTCGAAGTGTTACCCCTTTAGCAAGTGCCCGTACTCCAGCTTGTTCAATTACTGGACCGTCTGCCACAGGATCTGAAAAAGGTATGCCAAGTTCGATTGCAGTCACACCTGTTTGTTGTAGAAATAGTATGTTTTTCTTAATCGTTTCAAGACCGCCGTCACCAGCCATTATATAGGGCACAAACGCTTTATGACCACGGGTTACACAATCAGTAATGGCGTAAGTTAAGTCTTGCTTAGTCATTCAAGCCACCTCCTAATGCATCGCGTACCGTTTGGACATCTTTATCGCCTCGTCCTGAAAGGCAAATGACAAGAATTTCTTCCTCTCCCATCCTACCCGCCAGTTCGACTGCAAAGTGAACCGCATGTGCACTTTCTAGTGCCGGGATGATTCCCTCCACTTTCGCCAATAACTGCAATCCTTCCAATGCACCTGCATCCGTTACAGATGTGTACGTAACACGCCCGATATCATGCAAATGGCTATGTTCTGGACCAACGGCTGGGTAATCAAGACCTGCTGAAATGGAATGCGCTTCCTGGATAAACCCATCGTCGTCTTGCAACACATACATATACGCCCCGTGCAAAACGCCTTCTTTGCCATCCGCAATTGCAGCTGCATGAAGTCCTGTTTCGATACCACTTCCTGCCGCCTCAACACCGTACAAAGCCACTTTTTCATCGTCAATAAACGGATGGAACATGCCGATTGCATTGCTCCCTCCTCCGATGCACGCAACAATCGCATCTGGTAAACGCCCTTCTTTCCCCACAATTTGTCGTCTCGTTTCCACACCGATAACGCGTTGAAAATCACGAACAATCCTCGGGAAGGGATGCGGACCAAGAGCTGAACCTAATATGTAATGCGTGTCTTCCACATTCGCTACCCAGTAGCGCAGCGCCTCATTGACTGCATCTTTCAGTGTGCCTGATCCTTTATCGACTGAAACGACCTTAGCTCCAAGTAACTCCATACGGAAAACATTCAATTCCTGTCTACGAATATCTTCTTTCCCCATGTAAATAACACATTCGAGATTAAATAAGGCGCATACCGTTGCCGTTGCCACTCCGTGTTGACCCGCTCCTGTTTCCGCAACGATTTTCTTTTTGCCCATGCGTATCGCAAGGAGTGCCTGCCCAACCGTATTATTGATTTTATGGGCACCCGTATGATTTAAATCTTCGCGTTTGAGATAAATCTTTGCGCCGCCTGCTTCTTTTGTAAGTCTTTCCGCAAAGTACAGCGGCGTCTCCCGTCCGACAAAATCCTTTAAGTAGTAATTTACTTTTTCCGTGAAAGCAGGATCGACAATCGCTTCATCGTAAGCAGCCTCTAGTTCGATAAGTGCCGTCATTAATGTTTCAGGAACAAACTGCCCACCAAACCTTCCATATCGTCCTGCCTGTGTAGTCTGAGTTACATCCATTTCTTTTACCATCGCTTATCTCTCCTCATCTTTGACTGCTTTAATGAATGCACGAATCAAATTCCCGTCTTTTCTTCCCATACGTTCTACTCCGCTTGAAACGTCCACCATATATGGATTTACTGTCCTGATTGCCTGTGCAACATTGTCAGCGTTCAGTCCGCCCGCCAGAATCACTTTTTCCGATTGGACACCAGCGTCTTTCATTAGGTGCCAATCAAAGGTCATTCCGCTACCTCCTTTAAAGTCAGTTCCTGGCGTATCGAACAAAAAGTAGTCTGTTTCATATTGTATAGATTGCTTTGCGTATTCATCGCTGTAAACTGATAACACTTTAATGGAAGGAAGTCCGACTTTTTTGATAAAATCCGAACTTTCATCACCGTGAAATTGAATAATATCTAGCGGTACTTCCCGATACGTTTTCTCAATTTCATCTTGTGATGCATCTACAAATACTCCAACTTTCAGCACTCCAGTTGGAATAGTCTTCGCTAACTCTTGCGCTTCAGCAATTGTCACTTGCCGTCTGCTTGGAGCAAAGACAAAGCCAATTGCATCCGCTCCAGCATCCACTGCTGTTTTCACATGTTGCGATTCCATTAATCCGCAAATCTTCACCTTCGTCATCGGACTACTCTTGGTAACGCGACTTGCAGAGATTGTATGGCTGTAGCAACTGAACCACTTCGCATAAGCGATTCACCGACGAGAACCGAACTCGCACCGGCATCTGCAACAAATAACGCGTCTTCTGTTTCCCAAATACCACTTTCGCTAATCAGGACACGTTCTTCATTGAACGGAAATAGGCTCGCAATCTCTTCTGTTCTCTTTAAATCCACTTTAAATGTGCGGAGATCCCGATTGTTGACACCTATCAGTTTTGCATCGATACCAATCGCACGTTTCAGCTCCACTCCGTCATGTACTTCCACAAGTACCTCCAGTCCAGATGACAATGCATAGAGATGTAGATTGCTTAGTTCTTCATCAGTAAGAGCAGCAACAATCAGTAGAATGACAGATGCCCCCGCACTTTTCGCACGGTCAATTTGTACGGTATGGATGATAAAATCCTTGCATAGCAACGGAATCGGAACATCTTCCGCTACAGCTGCTAAGTCTTCGAAAGAGCCCTTAAAAAAATGACTATCCGTCAAAACGGAAATACATGCTGCACCTGCATTGTAATAAGCAATCGCTTGTGCGACAGGATCCGCACCTTCCGCGATAAGTCCTTTCGAAGGAGACGCACGCTTCATTTCCGCGATGACTTGCAAGCGCTCTGTTTTATATAACTTTTTGAACAAAGAAGGACGAGACGGACGAACTTCTTGTAACACTTCCTGTTCCGCCAACATGTCTAGCACTTCACGCCGTTTCTCTTGTAAGATTTCATCCAGAATCGTCATCTCGCCACCGCCTTTGCACTGATTTTCGTACTGAATGCTACTACTGCATCTAGCTTTTGCAACGCTTTACCAGATAAAATACTGTCCGTCGCCTGTTTGACACCTTCTTGAATCGTCCCCGCTTGCCCATTCGCGAATAAACCAATGCCCGCATTGAAAACGACTGTATCGAAATGAGGACCGCGAATTCCATTGAAAATCGCACGAATGATTGCCGCATTTTCCTTCGCGTTGCCTCCACGTATAGCCGAAATCGGTGCAGAGTTAAGTCCCACGTCATCCGCTGTCAGTGAAAATGGGATCAAATCGCCTTTATCAAGAAGAACAAATGCATTTTGTCCCGCAAGTGACGCTTCGTCCATTCCACCTGCTCCCGATACGATAATTGCCCTCTCTCTGCCAAGCATGCGCAATACGGATGCATATTCCATCGTGAAGTCCGGCCTGTTTATACCCGTAAATTGTGTTTTTAATGGGATTGGATTGGTTAGAGGCCCTACAAGATTAAAGATAGTCGGCTTACCGATTTGCTGCCGGATAGCACCGATTCGTTTCATTTTCGGATGAACGTTTGGTGCATATAAGAAGGTGATCCCTTCCTGTTCAAGCAGTTCAATTGTTTCGTCTAAGCTGAAGTCCGTATGAATGCCGAGCGCTTCCAATACATCGGAACTTCCCGCATCACTCGAAATTTTCCGATTGCCATGCTTAGCGATAGAAGCGCCTGCTCCTGCCAATACAAACGCGGATGCCGTACTAATATTAAAAGTATTTGAGCCATCTCCGCCTGTTCCGCAGTTATCCATAAATGTTTCCCGTGGAACATTTACTTTAAGCGCGAACGATTTCATAACCGCAGCAAGAGACGCAACTTCGTGAGCCGTTTCCCCCTTTTTTGACAAAGCTAAAAGAAAATCAGCTACGTCTCTCGATTCCGTTTGCTCATTAAACATCAGCTTAGACGCTTCCAACATTTCTTCATACATCAAATGCTCGCCTATCTCTACTCTTCTCACAAAACTTCTCATCTCAATCTCTCCTTTGCTCTGCTAAGCTCTTTCTCACAATCAATTCATCATTGAATTAGTTTACGACTTCCAACAAAGACTTGGCTTTATTGGCCGTCTCCATGAATTCTGCTGTAGGATCTGACGCTTGCACAATGCCTGCTCCTGCCTGAACGTAAGCTTTACCGTCTTTCACAACCATCGTGCGAATTGTCAACGCAAAATCCATATTGCCATTGAAACCGATATACCCGATTGCACCGCCGTAAATACCCCGGTCCATTTTCTCCAATTCATCAATCAATTCCATTGCTCGTTTCTTCGGTGCACCTGTCACCGTACCCGCCGGAAGACATGCCGTTAACGCGTCTAATGAATGTAGCACCGGCGATAATGTTCCCTCTGCCTCCGATACAATATGCATCACGTGCTCATAACGGACAACTTCCATATAGCTTGTGACTCGCACCGAATCCGGAAGGCACACCTTCTCCAAATCATTCCGCCCAAGGTCGACAAGCATATCGTGTTCAGCAAGTTCTTTCGGATCAGCTAGCAACTCTTTCTCGAGCGCTATATCTTCAGCTTTATCTACACCGCGTCGGCGTGTCCCTGCAATCGGATTCGTCATCACTTTGCCATTCGATACACGTACCAAACTTTCCGGTGACGTACCCACGATGACATGATCATCGAATTCCATGAAATACATATAAGGTGAAGGATTACGTTTTCTTAGCTTTCGGTATAATGAAAACGGATCGCCGTTAAAGTCCGCTACTAAACGTCTCGACAGCACAACTTGTTCGACTTCGCCTTGTTCGATATATCCTTTTGCCTTGCGTACCAAATCTTCAAAATCCCGCTGAGTTACGGAACATTTATAGTCGGATATTGCAAAAGCCGACTCTTTCTTTTCTGGTCCAGACAACATACTTTCCGCCAGTGCATCCAAATCAGGAGCGCTTTGTTCCGGATTAATTTCCGTATGCAGCAGTGTCACCTCATTCAATACATGGTCGAAAATAATAATGGTCTCGTAAATATTGAAATTAACATCCGGGAATCCCATATCGTCATGGGAACGCGTTACACTGTCGGAACCCGCTCCATATCCCACGTAGCCAACCGCTCCACCTGTGAAAGGAAAATCGATTTCGTCTGTAATTCGCGGCACCAATCTTTTCAATAGCACGAACAGATCACCCTCGTGTACATATTTCTTGCCCGTAGCATATACATGTTCTTCAAGTTTTCCATCACGTCCGCTGTAAGACTTCAGTGGATCCATTCCAAGGAAGGAGTAGCGCCCCGACCCATCGCGCTTCGAAGAACTTTCTAGTAAAAACTTTCTTTCCCCCTGCATTCTTCTAAAAATCAATATCGGTGTTAATGAATCCCCATTTAATTTCTTCATTGTCGTCCGTAAACTCGTCTGTTCTTTGCTCATCTCAGCTCAACTCTCCTCTTTTAGACTATTTTTTTGAATAAAAAAAGCCCTCTGCAAAAGGACAGATTAGTCCGATTGCAGAGGACGGAATACACCGCGTTGCCACCTCTAATTGAAGCATTGCTGCTTCCACTTTGCGTGTCTAAAAGACACATCCCGTAACGTGGGATCTCACGTCCAACTTGAAAAAAATTCAAATCGGCTCTCATAAGTCCATTCACATCGGCCACGAATCAGTTTCCACCACCCACTGACTCTCTACAATCGCGTACCCATGCTACTCTTCTTATTCAATAATTTCTCAGCTATGCTCTTCTCAACTCGTCTGTCGTGGGCGACACCGCTCTCGGTACCTTCTGCCCGTCTTTGAATAAAATATTGTTCTAATCTTAGTATGAATAGCATCAAGTTGTCAACCTCTTCAGTAAAGTAATGTCATTTATTTTTCTTTTACACATTGAAGATATGTTTCATTTAGTCGTTTGATTCCCAATGCGGTATACTTAATTCAACAATAAAAGCAGGTGATCCTAATGAGAATCAATAAATATTTAAGCGAAGCTGGGATTGTTTCACGTCGCGGTGCGGATAAATGGATAGAAGATGGTCGTATTACAATTAACGGGCAGCTAGCTGAGCTCGGCAGTAAAGTTGAAAGCGGCGACGAAGTACGGGCTGACGGAAAACTCGTGAAGTCGGAAGAGCAACTCGTCTATCTTGTGCTCAATAAACCCGTCGGCATTACAAGTACGACAGAACGTCATATTAAAGGCAATGTCATCGACTTCGTCAACCATCCACTACGTATTTTTCATATCGGGCGGCTCGACAAAGATTCAGACGGACTTCTTCTTCTTACAAATGACGGCGATATCGTCAATGAAATCTTACGTGAAGAAAATGGTCACGAAAAAGAATATATCGTCACTGTCGACCAACCGATCACGAAGGAATTCATCAGACAGATGGAGGCCGGTGTCCCGATATTAGATACGGTGACAAAACCATGTAAAGTAAAACAACTGGGTCCGCGCAAATTCAACATGACATTGACTCAAGGTTTGAACCGTCAAATCCGCCGCATGTGTTCTGCACTCGGCTACAATGTACGGAAATTACAACGAACACGGATTATGAACGTCCATCTCGGTGACTTGCCTAATGGGCAATGGCGTGATTTGACCGAGCAAGAACTGTCAGGAATGTTCAAGATGTTGAACTATGAACCGAAACGTTAAAGAGAAAAAGCTGATCCTTATCCGGAGTTTCCGGCGAGGATCAGCTTTTATTTTTAAACATCTAATGCAAACAGATTCACTTTCGATAATTCGCCAATGTGATGGCAATAGCGTCTAGTACTTCGACCGTTCTGTCGCTTAAGTAATTGTTAACCATAACTGAAAATATAAGCAGCTCGCCATCTTTTGTTGTCACATATCCCGACAACGCAGCAACCCCGTTCAACGCTCCCGTCTTCGCTTGGACATTCCCCTCCGCCGCAGTTCCTTTCATGCGATGACGCAATGTACCACCGATAAACCGTTCTCCATTTCCTGCTACGGGAAGTGCATTTAGGAATGTCGGATACCAGGGTTTCTTTTGTGCTACTTCGAGCAATCTCGTTACTTCATTCGCAGTGACAAGGTTTTTATGTGACATACCTGATCCGTCTCGAAGTAGCATATTCTTCGCATCAAGTCCCATATCAGCAAGGACTCCTTCCATGACGGCAAGTCCTTTATCCCAACTACCTACACCGCCAATCACACGCCCCATCTCTTTGACAAGTACTTCGGCATGTCCATTGTTGCTTAGTTTTAAAAATGGAATAAACAACTCTTTTAACGGCATTGATTGCTTTGATGCCACTAAACTAGCTCCTTTAGGAACTTTTTTGCGCCCGACTTTCGGTGTTATAGAAAATGAAATGCCTTGTTGTTCAACGGCCTCCTTAAATATGTTTAGTGCGTAATTCGTGGGTTCCCAGACAGAGGACCATGTGCGTGTTTTTTTTGCGCCTGCCGGAATTGTACCGGAAACAATAAGCGTATTTGAACCATGCTGCCGTTCAACTTGGATACTTTTCTTACCTTTTTTAGCTACAGTTTGCGTCTTGTTAACAATTGTAAGATAGTTATTCGCTGGCACCATGCTGATTTTACCCGCTTGTCCCGATTTCGTGGCAGGATACACTTCGACAATCACAGTTCCTGAGTCGTAATCATCATTCGGCGACAGCGTAAGTGCCGATACTTGGGAACCTGTATAGAAGGGTTCATCGGACCAGTTCAAGTCTTGAGAAAGCCGAATGCTGTCATACCAATAGTCATCCCCGTATACGTTTCCAGTGATGGAGCGGATTCCTCTCGCTTTTAATTCGGAAGCAAATGCTTTTAAATCATTTTTCGTCAGTGTCGGATCACCTCTACCTCTTAAATAGAGATTGCCATGAATTACGCCGTTCTCAATCCGTCCATCCATGTACAATTCTGTTTTGAACGTATGGTCTTCTCCTAGTGTTTCAAGTGCCGCTACACCTGTCAGCAGCTTCATAACAGATGCAGGGTGAACCCGCGTATCGCCAAGATTGGAATAGACAATTTCACCGGTCGACGCTTTCCGAATGCTGATTCCAGTTGTCGCACCTTGTAACCTTGGATCGTTCAGGATCTCGTCAATTTTAGGCATTTTATCAGAGTCAATAGGGAGCATATCAGGTTCTTGAATTTTAGCGACAGGCACTGTGATTTTGTCCAATGAAACCTCATTATTATCCTGTTGTTTCATCCCAATCATCAGTGTCACGATTGTTGCAATCACTGTAAGTGCAATTATTAACTTCCTTCTTTTACGCCTCTTTTTCAATCCGCTATCTCCCCCCGCTAATAACTTTGTTATAGCTTCTAATCTTTTCGGCAACAATGTGATTTCTTTTACAATACCGAATAAGGCAACCAATCGGACTGCCTGAAATCCCTGTCCCGGGCCATACTTTTTTCAGCACGGCAATATCCATCTGTTGTGACAACTTGTCCTTAAACTTGCGGTGTTGAATGGCATAACCGCATTTATAGGCATCCCATCCACTTTCATCTGCTCCTGGGACAAGTAGTCAATCTGCAAACTCTCCTACCATCTTACCGCCGTCAGACAAGATATATTCATACTCTTTTTTCGATAATGAAGATGACGAACTTGGATTATCGAATACACAGACCACTTCTTTCTGTACATGTATAATTTCATCCAGGTCTTTCAATTGACTACCTAAAACAACATCCATATTTTGGTCCTTCTATTTTGTTGAATAAAAACCGATATGCTATACTATCTAAAAATATGACTGAATAGAGGGATTATTTTCGTGTCAAATTTAAAAAGTATTGGCCAAATTGGGATACCTGTAAAAGAAATCAATCGAGCTATTTTATTTTACAAAGATTTACTTGAACTACCGCTTTTATTCAACACGGACTTAATGGCTTTCTTCAACTGCGACGGTGTCCGCCTTATGCTTAGTCTTCCCGAAAAGGAACAGTTCGAAAACGCGAGTTCCGTCCTTTATTTTCAAGTAGACGACATCACAGCAAGCTATAATCAATTGAAAGAAAAAGGAGTCTCTTTCATTGATAAACCTCATTTAATCACCAAAATGGGTTCAACCGAAACATGGATGGTATTTTTCAATGATACCGAAGGGAATACACATGCACTGATGAGTGAAGTTGAGGTTTAACTATATTATTCAGGTTCAAAAAGGAGTTGCTTCACTCATAGCGAGTAAAGCAACTCCTTTTCATGTACTTTGCGATAACCAAATCACATTTGGGTCCTTTGTAAAATTAGCAACATTGTATAAAAATAAAACTTCAGAGATGTTTTGATCATTCAAATACCTAAGGACGTCCGAATGATAATATCGAAGATCTAGTACATGTATTTCCTCAAAGTGATTCGCTAAAAAAGGGATAAATGCATGAGCATAGGAATCTTTAATGATCGCCAACTTACGACTATTTTTGACCCCTGTTTTAATTTTCACTAGTGTATGATTACCGTCCAAAAATAGCGAATACTTATCCTTTTTCTCAAGATAATCCCATTCGTACAGTGACTCAGATTGCCGCCCATCTTCATAGGTCACCATTTGAGTAGTTTCAAAATTCGGCAGAAAAACTTCAATCTTGTCCGGCTTAATACCGATTGCATTTGTCTTAGAATGGAGTGTCCCGAAAAAGTTTTCCGTTACTGTTTCAATACGAAAATCGTCTTCTTCATATGGTTTTATTCCCAATGTTTTCGCGGATTCTCTATAAGCTAAATATGCACCCCGCATCGTCCAATGGTGATCTGTTTTAAAATAGATTTGCTCGTTACTTTGCGATTTGAGCGCATCGTATACATCAATTACCTCCACTACGGAAGACAATTTTTCTTTCGCGGTTTCAAA
Organism: Sporosarcina sp. ANT_H38; assembly: GCF_008369195.1. Classification (GTDB taxonomy): domain Bacteria; phylum Bacillota; class Bacilli; order Bacillales_A; family Planococcaceae; genus Sporosarcina. The sequence continues at coordinate 408,824 of NZ_VOBC01000003.1, forward strand.
TGCATCTTTTTCGCTGTATGTTTGAGCAAACAGTGGCAGTTTATCCTCATATAACGCAATCGAAGTTGGAGCAAGTAATACATACGACCGAATACCTTCTGCATTTGCAGCAAACCTTTTTACATAGTCAATGTTTTTATCAAACTGTTCGCCAGGTTTTTCAAACGGTTCGATTAGGAATCCATCTTTTCCGAAGAACACCCCATTATTTTCTTTTTTCAATGAAGCCCTTTCCGACATCGCTTTCAACCTCACCCAACCATCTTTCCAAATAAACTGATCAGACATGTACGTTTCAAAACGCGCCGTTAACTTTCCAGAATAAAAATTTGGCAATGTCCATTCAGGCATTTGTGCTAATGGACGGTTTTCTCTATCAGAGAAAGCACGGTCACTAGCTACCACATTGAATAAACCTATTCCAAAAATGAATAACAGAAATGCACCTACAAAACACTTTTTATGAATAGACAATGTGTCACCTCCTAGAAGCGAAAATAAAGAAATGGGTTGTATGAATCATCCGCTAAGTAAGCGGTCGACAAGACAAGAATGAGTAAACAAAATACAGGAATTAAAATTTCGTCAATCAAGTTATGCCAACGTGTCATTTTATTCCTCAACACTTTCCAAATTGGAACCGAGCCAATAAAAGCTAATAGAAAGAGAATTACATTTGTATACGCATCGTACATGAATCGCTCATTTACCAATGCTTGTCCCGAAAATCCAAACATGATTTTCAAGTAGGTAAAGCTCATAGAAAGGTCTTCAAAAACAAATAGTACCCAACTAATCATGATGATAATAAACGCGTAAATATGTTGAAAAATCGGATGCATTTTATTAAGTAAAACCAGTAACCCTGCTTTTTCAATCGCAATCAATACACCAAAGTAAAGACCCCAAGCCACGAAATTCCATGCAGCTCCATGCCATAATCCGGTCAGACCCCAAACGATGAATAAATTTAGATAGAGCCTGTATTTACCTTTTCTACTCCCGCCTAGTGGTATATACACATAGTCCCGGAACCAACCGCCTAGCGTCATATGCCATCTACGCCAAAAATCCGTGATACTGCGGGAAGCAAATGGATAATTGAAGTTTTGCGGAAAATTAAACCCGAACATTTTTCCGAGGCCGATTGCCATATCAGAATAACCGCTGAAATCGAAATACAGTTGCAAGCCGAACGCCGCAATCCCCATCCAAGCCGACAATACTGATAATTCAGCAGGACTTTGCTGCTGAATTTCACTCCATAAAAATCCTATGTTATTGGCGAGCAACACCTTCTTACCAAGCCCGATAAGAAAAATTTTCACACCTTCTGAGAATTGATCAAGCGTAACACGTCTGTTTTTAAGTTCATGTTCAATAATTTCGTATCGTACAATGGGTCCTGCAATAAGCTGCGGAAATAAACAAACGTATAACGCTAGCGTCAACGGATTTCGTTGTGCTTTCACCCGTCCACGATACACGTCAATTGCATACGACATCGTTTGAAATGTGTAAAAAGATAAGCCAATCGGTAATGGAAGGTCTAAGGCATTTACATTCATGCCGAATAAATTATTGATGTTTTCAATAAGGAAATCTGCATATTTGAAAAAAGACAATAAACTTAGATTAATAATAATAGATGAAAGTAATCCGAGCTTCGCTTTAAGCGGTGCAGTTAACCTGTATTTTTGTATAAATAGCCCGTGACAATAATCTGTAATAGCTGAAAAAATCATTAAAAATATATAAACAGGTTCTCCCCACGCATAAAAGATAAGGCTAACAGTAAGGAGAATGCCATTTTTCATCTTTCTTGAACCGCAAAAATAAAGGAGTAATGTAGTTGGTAAAAAGAAAAATAGAAATAATAAGCTACTGAATACCACACAATCACTCTCCTAGCTTTTGCTATGTAAATAGGCGCTTATTAAGCGCCCTTCAAAATCCGTGACATCCGCTGGAGGCTTCTAAAATCATGGAATAAGCACCTTTAGAAATCACTTTACTTTTTCATCAAAAATCTGCTCTACTGCATCTACATTGTCATACGTAACATACAGAACAAAATTACCTGTCGTTTTTAACACATTGTTTTTTACTTTTTCATATTGATCAGGAAGATATCGTTCCCATGTTTGTATTTGTGCATCTAATTCTTTTTGCAACGAAGCTTTCAATGTTTCTGCGTCCTTCTCATTCTTCGCTTTCAAGACAATTATTTCATCCGCATTGGTATTGAACATAGAATTGAACATCAAACCTTCAGCTAGTAACTCTTTATCAAGTGCTGTTCGCTCCATAAATATTTGTGTCATTGGATTGTCTGTTTTAGCATTTACTAAATTCGTTTCAGTATAACTTTGAAGAATTTCCTCATCAGTTTGTCCATCATCGAATCCTGCATCTTTTATATCTTGTACAATTTGCCCCTTAACACTATCCATTATGTCTTTGACGGAAACTTCGGTCGTAGCTGCTTCATCCTTTTTATCGTCATTAGATCCTGTTCCCGAACAACCCACCAGCGTAAAGATAACCATTACACATATAAACATACCAAACATTTTTTTCAAAATAATTCCTCCTCAACTTTTCAACTACCCGTTTCTTAAGCAGTTAATTGATTTGACGGTTGACCTTCATTTTCGTTTCAGCCATTTTTTTGGCAACTAATTTAATTGATAATTCAACCTGATGGAGGTCTCTAATCCCCCTCTTTTTCTCTTCGAAGCGGGGTTTTACTGCCCGTTAAAAACGAGCTAAACAGCGCATTGTTTCACATGGAACTTCGTTACATTGGGAGCCAGCAGTTCAAAGACGACAAAAAGTGCTGAACAATTAAATTCAACTTTTTCGAGAGTAAAGACCTTACTCATTAAGCGCTTAACCTCTGTTGAGTGCTTTTATATACGCTATGTTAAGCTGGATTTTTTTCGCAAAAAAAAATAGAGTTGTGCCTAATTTATAGGTCAACTCTGATTCAATCATTAATTACTTACTGATTTACTTGAAGGCTCACTGTTCGGAGCTATTTGATATTGCCAAACCTTTCCGTCTTCACCTTTATAGAAATATGAGTACATATAGGATTTTTCTTCAATAAAGTTAATATACAACTGATAGTCAAGATTGTCGGATTTTATTTCATCAAAAGCTACGGCTTCTAAACTTCGGTCATACTTAAAGTCATTATGTTGGGACGAATCATAAAGCCAAGTTTCTGTGTTATCAACTACATCTGCAAGTTCTTCAGTTCCAAACTTTTCCCTAACTTCACTGTAAGTTAAACCAACTTTTGCATATTCCTCTACAAATTCTTTTGTAATTACAGTTTCTTTGTCCAAGTTAGCATTGTCTTCATTTGAACAAGCAACAAGAATAAAAATACAACTTAAACAACTTAATAATTTTTTCATTATAGCTCCTTTTTTCACTTTACATTATTAGCAGTATATGATTAATTATTCCAAACAACCGATTTTCCTAATTATTATACATGAAAATCCATAGTTTTCCTTCCCTCTCAAATATGTCATTAAGACAGCAATTAAAATTTACGAGTGTGGGGAAGGTAGGAATATTGAACAAAAAAACACCTCAACACGCGGTCATTCTCTATCTGAGATAACATGCGAGTTGAGATACTATTTTAGGTTTTAATGAAAATTATTGCGCGTTAAAAACCTGCGATTTGTTCTGTTACTTTGATTTTTGTACCACTTAACTGAATGGGATACCATAAAAGATTGATGTTTTTTCGAGCAAATAGGCGAACTTTAAATCAAACTTTAAAGAATTCAATTTGTTCTTGTAAATCTACAGCTAGATGGGCCAACGACTCTGCCGATGCTGCAATTTCCTCCATAGATGCCAACTGTTCTTCTGTAGAAGCCGCGACATTTTGCGTTCCAGATGCAGCGTTTTCTGCAATTTCAGCTAACGCTTGCTCTGATTGGAGCACTTGATCGATCCCAACCGATATTTGTTGAGCTGCAACGGAGACACCCTGTAACTGACTTGCTACATCATCTATTGAAATACGGATTTGTGCAAATGATTCTCCCGCTTTGTTTACTACTACAATCCCATCAGTTACTTCACTTGTCGTTTGTGCCATTGACTGAACGGCAACTTGGGTTTCCTCTTGTATCAAAGCAATCATTTGAGCGATTCTTTGAGCTGATCTAGCTGATTGTTCGGCTAATTTACGAACCTCATCCGCCACAACAGCAAATCCTTTTCCATGTTCACCGGCTCTTGCAGATTCAATCGCGGCATTTAATGCTAACAGATTTGTCTGTGTTGCGATGTTTGTAATCTCTTCAATGATATTCCCAATATCTCGGGATCGTTCGCCCAACCCTTCCACCACATGCGATAATTGAGAGACCGTCACATTTATGGAGCTCATTTGTTTAATAGTGGATTGAATCGCTTCGTTTCCTTCTAATGCTTTTTGCGATGTTTCAATTGCATTCGCAGAAATCCCTTGCGTACTTGATGCAATTAAATGGATACTTCCAGCCATTTCCTCAGCGATTCTCTGGCTCTCCTTCGTACCTTCCACTTGGCGCTCAGCACCAAATGCCACGTCTTGAATGGTGTGTGCAACCTCTTCACTAGCCTTTGTGGATTCTTCTGCACTCGCTGTCAATTCTTCCGACGAAGCCGCTACTTGTTCAGAAGTATTATTTACTTGTCTCATCAATTCTCGTAGCCTAGACATCATACTGTTAAATGAAATAGTTAAAATACCTATCTCATCTTTTGAGCGGTATTTCCCTTCGACTGTTAGATTACCATTTTCTGCTTCAACCATTAACGTCTCAATCTCTTTGAGTGGACTTACAATCATACGAGCAATTACGTACCCAAGCGCAACTTCTAAAATAAGCGAAAGGATAATGACCGTAATTACGATAGTATTACTCGTTTGAACGCTTTTTGTAATACTCGTATCTAAATCGTCTGCATATTTCTCTAAATAAGCTCCGATTTCTTGTAGGTGCACATTCGTATCTTCTATTTCCATTTTCAACTCTTGCTGATATTTATTATAACCTAACTCACTTTTACCAGCTAAAGCAAGGTCCATGACTTTCTGTAGTTCTGTTATATAGTTTTCATAACTTTCTTCAAATTGGACAATCCTATCTACTTGCACGTCAGATAATAAACTTATTTTCAAGCTATTTTCCAGCTCTTTATTTTCATCTATTCGCTCAGTAATTAGCCCTTTTAATTCTTGTTTCACACTGTCATCAGATGAAAGCAACATCTCCAATGAATATCCGTCGACAGCCCGATTATTGGTACTAATTTGAGACTGCCACTTTATAGGTAATAGCGCATCCTGATACATTTGTTCAGAGTTATTCTTCATTTGTTGCATGTAGTAAAACCCGGTTCCCCCAATCACGAAAAAAATGACGATCGAGAGCGATATTAAGATAAACATTTTTCTACCTATACTAGCATTTCGTAAGACCATTTACTCTTCCTCCAATTTTAATCAGTTCAAGTCATTCATTATGCAATGCTTTTATTGACGATTGCTCAGGTATTCTACCGTTCTAGTCGAATTTCAGTCCACTTAATTAAGGTCTATTTTTAAATAAAATAACCTTTATGCCCATTCCATTAAAAATAACAAGTAGTATATACCTATAATTACCCTCCTATTATATCACGGTTTAACTAGCTAATTCATCACTCGATATAATATATTTTGACCAATTAAAGTATTCTAAAATTTATTCTCTATCTAGCCAAGGATTGCGGAGTAACCTAAAATAACTCAGAGTAAGATAATTGCGATATTTTTTTCAATATAACCAACCTCCATATCGTCTTAATTCATTTGTTTTTCTGCACAAAAATAGCACTGCCAACGACAGTACTACTCTGTTTTCTAATATGAAATTCCAACACGGAATCCGATGTTGTCTCCTTGCAATAGTTCACTGTAAGCAAAAGCAGCTGTGTCACCAACGGATATTTGTTTACCATCCCCTGGCAACAAGTCGCGCTCAGTTCTGTAGCCATCTACCGCAACACCGTCCGGCAAATAAGTAGGACATACAATTGTCCATTCAAGTCCCGATAGACGAAGCATATCATACACTTTATGGTGTTCTTCCGCCGCAAAAGTCAGCCGACGATTTGTATCTCCTGCTTCATAACGTAACTTTTCAGGATCAATCTTACTTTGCAAGATACCAGCTGTCCCAATTGTAACGATTCGGCCAACTTCTATGTCTTTCATTGCCTTTATCATATGTGGAATCGCTTCAGTCAATGTTGTCGTCTTGTCTGTACCGAGCGCACTAAACACAACGTCCATCCCGGCAATTGCAAGCGAAACTGTGACTGCATTACGGACATCACCTTGGATAACAGTTAACCTATCATGTGGTGCCAATTTCTCAAGTGAACGGACAAGTACCGTCACTTCATGCCCTTCAGCAAGCGCGAGTTTTAGAACTTCCCCACCCACGCGGCCAGTTGCCCCAAACAATACCATTTTCAAAGGAACCATCTCCATTCTTTCATCTCTTTTTACTGTAACATTTTTATATGATCGGTCTGCATGCTTATTTGATTGGTCTCTCACTTTATATGATCGGTCTACATGCTTTTTTGATCGGTCACACACTCTATATGGCCGGTACTCATACTTATTTAATCGGTCGCACACTTTATATAATCGGTCTACATGAATCAAGCCTAGTCTAGCACATGAAAAAGGGTTGCTCCTGTGAGACAACCCTTCCTGTTAGTCATTAATAAGTGAGTTCTTCTACCAGCTCAAGCATAGTGCCGTTCTTCGCTAAATTTGTATGCCACGAGAATGCCTTTTCCAAGACGTGTGGCGTATGACCGCCTCTTTCAAGCGCCTCTTCGTAATAGGCACGAAGTTGATCGCGATACATCGGATGCACACAACGCTCAATAATAAGTTCAACACGTTCCCTTGGAGCAAGTCCACGTAAATCTGCATAGCCTTGTTCTGTTACAATAACGTCGACGTCATGCTCTGTGTGGTCAACATGTGAAACGAACGGAACAATACTTGAAATATTTCCACCCTTTGCAATTGATTTCGTAACAAAAATGGCAAGGCGTGCATTGCGGGCAAAATCACCTGAACCGCCGATACCGTTCATCATTTTCGTTCCCGAAACATGCGTTGAATTGACATTTCCGTAGATATCCAATTCAAGTGCAGTATTGATGGAGATTAAGCCCAAACGACGGATAATTTCTGGATGATTCGAAATTTCCTGCGGACGCATGATGAGCTTATCACGATACTTCTCAAAGTTATTAAATACGTGAGCCATCTTCTTTTCGGATAACGTAATTGAAGCACAAGAAGCAAAACAAACTTTCCCTGCATCGATCAAATCGAATACAGCATCCTGTAACACTTCTGAATACACTTCTAACTCCTCAAACTCGGAGTTAATCATTCCATGAAGAACTGCATTAGCTACCGAACCAATTCCTGACTGCAATGGAGCAAGGCACTTAGTCAATCTGCCCGCCTGAACTTCGGTGCGTAAGAACGCTAATAAATGCTCTGCCATGATTTCCGTTTCATGATCTGGTGCATCAATCGTCGATGGTGAGTCCAATTGATTCGTAAAGACGATTCCTTTCACTTTTGACACGTCGAACGGAATGCCAATTGTTCCAATCCTGTCATCCACTTTCATTAATTGAATCGGTGATCTTTCACCCTGCTTACCAGGATCATATATATCATGCAGCCCCTCCAATTGTAGAGACTGTGCCATATTTATTTCAATAATGATCGACTTGGCATGTTGTGCAAACGTCAACGAGTTTCCAACAGACGTCGTTGGAATAATCATTCCATCTTCGGTAATTGAAACCGCTTCCAAAATTGCAAAGTCAATTGGCTCGATAACTTCCGCGCGAATGAGTTCAGCTGTATGCGACAAATGATGATCCACAAATAGAAGTTCACCTTCATTAATCTTTTTCCTCATCGTCGGATCGGCTTGAAAAGGTAATCTTTTATGTACAATATTAGCTTCAGCAAACAATCGATCAACATCAGACCCTAACGATGCACCCGTATAAACATTCACTTTAAATTGTTCTGTTTCTGCACGTTTTACCAATGCCAATGGAACCGCTTTCGCGTCACCAGCGCGTGTAAATCCGCTTAGCCCAAGTGTCATGCCATCTTTAATCCAAGACGCCGCTTCTTCTGGTGAGACAACGACGTCTCTTAATTGAACGTTTTTAATTCGATCCATAAAGTTTTCCATCTATATAATGCCCCTTTTGTATTCATAACTTTTAGATAATATTAACTTATGTATAGGTATGAACGTGAAATTAAGGGCTGACAAAGGAATAACAGGCTGAAGCACTCATATATCTGACTCAAGCAGCATCATTAAAACCCTAATAATTTGCGAAAGTAACTGGAATACGATTGACTTACCGGAATTCGTGTTTCATTATTCATTTCCAGGACAAAAGTCGAATGCGAATCAGGATAAATCCCTTTAATATGATGGACATTAACAATAAATGAACGGTGGCAACGGACAAATGACTCACGTGGCAATAAATACTCGAATTCTTGTAACGTGTTTTTATGAGTACCTAAAAATCCCTCTGCCACTACGTACGTTTTTCTGTCATTCACTTCCACATACTTCACATCTGCGAAAGGCACAGGAATCCATCCATCATTTGTTTTAACTGTAACCACAGATTTCCCGTCTGTATAAGCCGGGTAAATCGCGGTGACACAGCCCCCTAACAACTTACCATCGTAAAACGGAACAGCCATCCCGTGATAAGGGACACCAAATACATCGCGGTTAATGAACTCGGATACCTTTTGTTTCTGGGAGATTGCCTTATATGCAATTGTCCCCTCTTTTACTAAATCACCCTGCCTAATTTTCAAATCAACCCGTTTACTAGGAAGATAATAGAGATACTCTTCTGTATTTGACACAGCAATCGAGACTTCATCTGAAAGCAATTCTCCAATAACATCTAATAATGAACTGAGGCTTAAATTCTCCAATTTTTTAACTCCTTTTGTTTCCTCTACTTTATTAGTTTAACACTAAATTTTTTTAATGAATTAGCAGCAGAATATTCCCTTTTAGTGTCACTAAACATATAGATTTATGGGTACTGTTGTATAATTAATTGTACAACTTCCTGAATCTTGATTATACTAATAGTGTAATAGATTAAAAATTTAGAAAATAAAACCTAGATTAGGGGGAACAACTATGCATGTAAGAGACCTACTTTTGGAAAGACTTGGCGTTTCCACTGTGAATATCAATCAAACTGTGGGGGAAGCGCTGGACGCTATAAATGCGAGCGGATATAGATGTATTCCTGTTGTTGACAATGAAGACAACTATAAAGGAATGATTTATAAAGTTCACCTGATTGAATACCTTTACGAGGACAATGGCGCTAAAACGGAGCAGATTGATCATTTACTAATGCATCAGGATACATTTATAACAGATCGTTGCTCTTTTTTAAAAGCGCTCATCAAAATTAAGGCATTGCCTTTTTTAAGTGTTGTCGAAAATGGAAAACTTGTCGGGATTCTAACGCATAACAAAGTTGAAAGTGTATTAGGGGATGCCTTCGGATTAAAAACAGGAGGAATCAATCTTACAATATCTTCAACTGAAGCTAAAGGTATGATTGAAAAACTGACGAAAACGTTACGCGGTGAAAATATTGAGGGCATGTTCACGCTGGATAACGGCTCGGTTCTTGCTCGAAGAGTTGTCATCACGCTTGAAAATGGCAAGACTGATGCACAAATCGATAAGTTGAAAGAAAAACTTATAAAAGAAGGATTCCGTGTCCTGCAAGTCGATAAAATTGCAAAGATAATTTAAGGCATCTACCGAAAAGCGATGCACATTGTATAATGTGCATCGCTTTTTCTTTATAATTATACAGCTTTCAAATCCGGTTCAGGAACACGCGCAAGTATAGCAAGACCGATGATGAACAGAATAACTAGACTGAACACACCATATGCAGAACTGCCCGTCATCTGGGCGGTCACCCCTACAAGCAAAGGGCCCATGACCGACGCAAATTTGCCGAAAATGTTATAAAATCCAAAGAACTCATTCGATTTTTCTTTCGGAACAAGTCTAGCAAAGTACGAACGGCTTAGCGCTTGAATACCACCTTGTGAAGTAGCAACAAGCATTGCCAACACCCAGAAATCCATAGTAGTTTTCATGAAAAAAGCATAAATACAAACAATGATATAGACTCCGATTCCTACGTATAACATCTTTTTCCCAGTGAATTTTTGCGCCAATTTCCCGTAAAGTATTGAAAACGGTGCTGCCACAACTTGCGTTACGAACAAGATGATAAGAAGGTTCGTTGCGCTTATCCCTAAATCCGATCCGTAAGCCGTGGACATTGAAATAATTGTTCCAACTCCGTCTATATAAAAGAAATAAGCCATCAAAAACAAAAAAACTGTCCGGTATTTACGGATTTCTTTAAATGTACCGCCAAGACGTCTGAAACCGCTGGCCAACAGATTCGATTCACGCTTAATGCCATGAATCTGATGAACATTTTTGACCATTGGAATTGTGAACACGAACCACCAAATCGCAGTAATGACAAAGGCTATCCTGCTTGCAGTTGATGTTGTGAGTGGAATAATCTCTTTACCAGCCAAAAGAATGATGGCAATACTGATTATGAACGGAATCGTGCTCCCTATATACCCCAATCCGAAGCCCCTTGCGGATATCTTATTCATCCGCTCTTCCGGCGTAACATCTACTAAAAACGCATCGTAAAATATATTCGACCCATGAAAACCAATGGCGGTGATGGTGTAAATGATCAACAACCACAACCAGTTACCGCTTGGTACGAATGCTAATGAAAGCGTCGCGGCTGTCCCCATAAGGAAAAAGAATAGAAAGAACTTCTTCTTTAATCCTTCATAATCGGCAATCGTTCCTAAAAGAGGCCCAATCATCGCGAGTATGAATGTCGCAATGGCAACTGTGTACCCCAAATACGCAGTCGAATTCGACATACTTACGCCCGCATCTGTCGCCACCGCCTTATAATAAAGCGGAAATACCGCCGTTGTAATAATAATCGAATACGCAGAGTTCGCCCAATCATAGAAAATCCAACTGTTCTCCTCTTTACTGTACTTCTTCACTCCTCATTCCCCCTTTATTCCCTAAGTACAGTGTACAATAACGGAAATCATATAATAAGGAAAAATCAAAATTTAACAATCGTAATAACCCTACTGTTTTGCATTAAATACATATATGGACATCGGCTTAACTACACGACTCTTTCGTGATTCTTCTAATAAATTTATTTCGGATTGAATAAGCAACTTTAATTTGTCAGGCAAATCAACCATCTGGCTAATCTCTGCTTTATAATCAGCTACCGTCATGGCGATTTCCCATTCAGCATCTTGTAGTTGTGGGGAATGAATAGTTTGTCATTTTTAATCGTCCAGCCGACGTTTTCGACAGCACGTTTAATATCCGCGGGCGTAAACAGTGTACGTACATTCGAAAGACTACTTTCTTTGAAACATTCATACTGGGATTGAATAAGCACAGCCAAAAAGTGTGAGTATTGCTCAATCATTTGAATTCTAGAATCCCATTCAGCAAAACATAATGTCTTACCCCATTTTTTAACCCTCTTCAAAATCCCCTCTAGTTCCTCAAATGATTTTAAGTACCAGGAACAATGCGAGAAAACAATATAGTCAAAACTATTTTCGAGAAAATCTATCTCCGCTGATAAAACATCAACGTTAAACTCCATTTTAATTTGTTTTCCTAACTTCGACTGCTGTAAATAACGAGCAGAATCACCTACTGTTATCGGGGCGCCGTAATCTGGAGACGCAATATCTATCCCGTGAATAAATCCTTCTTCTCCGACGCTATACGCTAACACAGCCGTTGTATCCCCTTGTCCACAACCGATTTCTAAAACACTACTTCCTTCTTCGATTCCCCAAAACTCAACAAGCTTAAGACGGTGCTCCGTTTGTATTCTTTGGATATCATCATTAGACGCCATACATTTTAAAATGGTTGTAATCTCGTTTTCTTTCATACACGACACCTCATTTTTATGTTAAAATATGGTGCACAATCTCAACCAAAATCACTTTCTAATACTTCTTTTCTCCAAAGTTTCCTATTTCCCCTTTTTATACAAGCATCAAGTACACAATGACGCTACACAGTTATTTATTTTAGTATGCAATTCCAACGACTCTTCTTGGTCACCCCATTTCAAATTTACTTGTATAACTTCAAATTCCCTTCTAAATGATAGAATCGCCATAGGACAGTTTTCTCGGATATGAATGATTTGCTATTTTATAAAGCGAAAAGGCGGGCGATTGATATCCAACAGTTAATTTTACTGCAACAAGTAATTGATTATGTGGAGGATCATATTAAAGAAGACATTAAACCTGAGAAATTAGCTAAACTGGTTGGATATTCTCCTTATCACTTTTATAGGATTTTTGATAACCATATTGGTTACACAATTATGGACTATGTCTTAAAAAGAAAACTGCAGTACGCGTTATATGAATTAGTAAAAGGTAAAAAAATAATTCAGATCGCATTAGACTATGGATTTGAGACTCATTCTGGCTTTACAAAAGCTTTCAAAAAATGTTTTGGCAGTCCGCCAAGCTTATATAGACTTCATTGTCCTCTATCATTGCCTCAAAAAATTGATTTATTGAGCCTCAGCAAGAAAAACGTCGGCGGCATTATTATGCAACCTAAAATTGTTCAGAAACCAGCTTTTACTATTGCCGGTAAAACTTTTGAGAGTGTTATCGATAATGTCTTTTACACAAGAGATGCGCCTGCCTTTTGGGACCAAAGAATTTCCTCCGACGAATCAATCGAAAGCACACTTTACGAAGCATTATCTCCCAAAAAACATGGAGAATATTGCATCAATCTTAGTAGTGCAGCATTAGAAGACAGATTTACTTACCTATTCGCGGTAAATTACGATCAAGATGTTCAGCTACCTGCTGGACTGATAAAGCTGCAAATTACAGATGCTACCTATGCAGTTTTTAGGACTCCACTTGTTGAAGTCGAACAGTTCGTCTCCTCCATTAAGGGAACTTGGCTCTATATTTTAGAAGATTGGCTACCTCAATCGCTATATGAAGTCGATGAAGCAGGCTATGATTTTGAGTATTACGATGAACACTGTCATGACTGGGATTACGAAAAAATATATATGGAAATTTATCTGCCGATTAAAGAAAGAAATAGAGAGTGATCGTTTCACTCTCTAGATTTATTTAAGACAACTTTATATAAAAGTAATACGGGAGTTAACAAAATTGCACTAACAATTAGTGCGATTTTTATCGTAAAACCCGTCGCTATAACTCCAATAACCGGTCCACCTCCAATTTGACCAATGGCGTCCACTTGTCCCTTCACCGAAAAGAAAGTTGCACGTATAGAGGAATCGGGAATGATTTTATTAAGCCAAATATCCTCCAATGGATACATGACTTGCCTTGTCACTTGGATAATCACATAAAATATAAGCAAGCTGATCACATACCTTGAAAACGCAAAGCCAATTAAAGAAATAACAACGAGTAAGCTGGCCACAAAAAGTACAACATAGATTTGCCTTAGGTTTTGATGAATAGAACTTCTATTCATCAAATGGAGTGCAGCAAATGAAACAAGCACAACAATAAACTGAATCCCCCCCATTAGCACAACTAACTTCTCATCCGTTAACGCGGAAATGTTGGAGACCTCCAAAAAATGAGCTATCCATAACCGGTCAAAGCCTTCACTATAAAACCCGACAAATAAAGCGATAAGAAATAGCATCCTCATGATAAAGCTCGCTTTAGAATAGGAAATAATGTTACCTATATTCTCCTTCATACTCCCCAGAGTAGATATTCTTTCTTCTATATCTAACGCTTTAAAGTTTTCCTCTTTCATGAAAATCATTAAATAGACAGCTAATCCAATCATGCACAGCCCGCTGATAATGATTGGCAGGTTAATCATGAAATAGCCCATTAAAATACTGAACGGAATAGCTATAATTTGTCCAAGATTACCAGCCTTGGCCCCTTTTATAAACACTAGTGAAGCACGTTCCTCACCTATTTCATCCGCAATCCACGCTTGCTGAGAGCCGCTAGTAAAAGTATAACCAATCCCCCATGCGATTTGAGCCACCAACACCGTTACAAAATAGGGAAATACCCCTTCAATTAAAAAACCGATTCCTATTAAAACATACCCAATTATTATAGATAACTTCCGACTTTTTAAATCTGAAACAACTCCAGTTGGAATCTCAAAAAGAAAAACCGATAGCTCCAAAACAGCCCCGATTAACACGAGTTGAAGCGGATCAAGCTTTACAGTTTGCACATGATACAACAAGTTTACAGTAAAATTAAATGTGAAAAATAATTGCGATAAGAAACATATATAAATGTAAACCCGATATGGATCGGTTGTTGTTATTCTATTCATTTTCTATCCCCCTCATCTTGATTATAGTAAGGGGGTTAGAAGTTTTCTTGTCCAAATTTGCGGTAATGAGCCATTGAGGTGATTTGACACAGATCAAAAAGGGAAATCCTCATCGCTGTTTTAACCTGCTCTAGCTCCATATCAGCTTCGTCCCATGTGATTCCATACGGCGTTCCACCAGATGTATAACCGGTGAAAAAGCAAATTGTTCATCTGAAAATGACTCTTCAATGTTTTTATTGGGTTCTTACTGTTTTAGTTTTTTTAGCAATTCCATAACCTCAAAAAACGTGTTCTATCTAGACAAATTACACCTTCAGTTACTCCTTCTAACTTTAAATACTTTAACGAATTCAAAAAAAAAAGCGTGGCAGTCATAATAGACTTTCCACGCTTTCATACTATTTAAAGTTCCTGATAATTTCTTTGATGGTTTCCACCATCTTTTACATCAGCATGATACAACGCTTTGTACGCGAAGCTTTTCTCTAGGTCAAGCTCTGCCATTATCTGTTTTAGACGTTTTGACAGCTCCGGGTCATTCTTCACAAGCTTCTCCATTTTCGTTCTTGAGTATTTCATAATCTGATTCCTCCCTCGCACTAAATTTGTCTTTTCAGTATAACACCTATTTAAGGTCATTCGCCCAATTCAGATTTGCTATACTAAAGGTATTAGCAAGAAATGGACAGGAGCGACACCATGTATAAAACAATTGGCATACTTGCACACGTAGATGCAGGAAAAACAACTTTTTCTGAACAACTACTTTATCACACAAAAAGCATTAAACAAAGAGGACGCGTGGACCATAAAGACGCCTTCCTCGATAGCCATACAATTGAGAAAGAAAGAGGTATTACGATTTTTGCAGATCAGGCATCTATTTCCTATAACGGATCCATCTACTACATTATCGATACACCTGGACACGTCGACTTTTCTCCTGAAATGGAACGCGCCATTCAAGTAATGGATTATGCCATTATTATCATTAGCGCAAGTGACGGCGTGGAAGGCCATACAGAAACTGTTTGGCAGCTGCTCCGCAAACATCAAGTGCCTACATTCTTTTTCATCAATAAAACGGATCGTGAAGGAACGAATATCGAAAACGTCATCCGTGAAATTCGTACAAATCTATCAGAAGACGTCTGTGATCTTACCTTCTCCTTCAATGAAGGAATTATGCAAGAGGAACTCATTGAATTTATCGCAGAGCGTGATGAAACACTGCTTGAAACCTATATGGAATCAGGGTACGACAAGGATCTATGGCTTGCAACATTAAAGAGAATGATTAGCGACAATAAAATCTTCGTCCTTTCCAGTGGTTCTGCACTCAAGGACATTGGCGTCATGACTTTTTTCGAGAAGCTCGATGTATTAACATCAACTTCTTACACGGATGACAGTAATTTCGCTGCACAGGTCTATAAAATCCGCCATGATGACAGTGGTAATAGGGTCACTTTCCTTAAATCATTAAGCGGCACACTTAGTGTCAGAGGCGAAGTAAACTATGGAGATTACACGGAGAAAGTGACCCAGATACGCGTCTATAACGGTAATAAGTTCAAAGCAATCGACCATGTCCATGCTGGTGAACTGTTTGCAGTTACTGGATTGACGCAAGCATCCATTGGTGACGGTATTGGAACACTGAAAGAAAAAGCCACCTTTGATATGATTCCTACCCTAAAGTCAAAAGTGATTTTCGACACTTCTATCCACGTCAAAGAAGTACTTAGATGCTTTAACCTGTTGGATGCGGAGGATCCTTCTTTACGCGTCTTCTGGGATGAACATTTTCAAGAAATCCATGTTCATGTTATGGGTGTCATCCAACTCGAAGTACTCCAACAAATTGTTAACGAGCGTTTTTCGATTCAAGTCTCTTTCGGCGAGCCTAAAATCCTTTATAAGGAGACCATTGAAACAACCACAACGGGTTATGGTCATTTTGAGCCTTTAAGACATTACGCGGAGGTCCACCTTTTAATTGAACCAGCTGAAAGAAATAGTGGCATACAGTTCAACAACGTCTGCCATGCAAACGACTTACTTATTGGACACCAAAACTTAGTACGCAGCCATTTATTCGAACGAGAGCATCATGGGATATTAACCGGCTCAGCCCTTACAGATGTCAAAGTAACTTTACTGACAGGACGAAGCCATAACGAGTACACGTCTGGCGGCGACTTTAGAGAAGCCACTTTCCGGGCATTGCGACAAGGTCTAGAACAAGTCCCCAATACGTTGCTCGAACCCTACTACGATTTCAAAATAAAAATCGATTTGGATAATATGGGACGAGTGCTGTCAGATATTCAACAATCATATGGCAGCTTTGAAGCTCCAGAAACGATTGGCGAAAAAGTAATTGTAAAAGGCCGCGTTCCAGTTGCTACCTTTATGAATTATAGCACCGTCTTTGCTTCATTCACCCACGGCAAAGGGACGCTTAGCCTGTTATTTGGGGGCTATGACCGCTGTCATAACCAGGAACAAGTTATTGAAGAAATCGGTTACAACAAAGAAGCAGACCCAGAATATTCGTCTACTTCCATTTTCTTGACTAAAGGAAAAGGCTATTCAGTCCCATGGGACGAAGCGGAGAAGGCAATGCATTGTTTATAAAGGAAAACCCATTGTTATTTAATTGTGCAGCACAAACCTCATAGATAGTAGACTATTTAAAACAAAAGGCGATTGACTTTAATTTCAAACAAATATACGATTACCACTATTACTAATCTAATGAAAATTCTCTTGTTGAAGAGCGATTGAGGGACTGACCACTTAGGATTAATTCACAGATTCAAGTGTTTTTTCTTAAAAGAAAACCAAATTCCTTATGAAGGGTATGGATCAACTTGACAACAACTAGAAACGTCGACTTACTATTAAAAAATATCACCCCTACCGAATCATTTCCAATTTCATTCTCAGAATTGGAAGCAGCAGCTAAAGAAAATATGTCCCCTGGAGCATTTGGCTATATCCAATCTGGGGCAGGTAGCGAAGAAACACTGCGTAAAAATGTCTCTTCCTTTTCAAAGTTTTCTATTGTTCCTCGATTTCTAAATGACGTTTCTACTCTAGATACATCTGTAAAACTATTCGGTCGTACATATCCGTATCCATTGCTAATCGCACCTGTTGGTATGCAAAAAATCGCGCATGAAGACGGGGAAATTGCTACCGCAAAAGCAGCTGCGGTATATGGAATCCCTTTCATTCAAAGCACGGTATCTGGTTATTCAATAGAAGAGGTGGCAGAGGCTACTAGCGACAGTCCAAAATGGTTTCAGCTTTATTGGTCAAGTACTAACGCAGAAATCGGCTACAGCATGGTTAAAAGAGCCGAGGAAGCGGGTTTTGAGGCTATTGTATTAACAGTTGACACAGTAATGATGGGGTGGCGTGAAGAGGACGTGCGTAATCAATACTCCCCTTTGAAGCAAGGCTTTGGCAAAGCGAACTATGAAACAGATCCGGTATTTTTAACCTCTATTCCAACTAACGATTTTGACTCCATCATTCAAGGGATGTTGGATAACATTTACCACCCTACACTCAGTTGGGCACAAGTGGCGGAATTAAAGAAGAGAACTTCCTTGCCTATCCTCTTGAAAGGTATCTTACATCCGGAAGACGCCAAGCTGGCTATTGAAAACAACATAGATGGCATCATCGTTTCAAATCACGGTGGGCGTCAACTTGACGGAGTAATTGCAAGTATTGATGCCCTTCCGGCAATCGTAGAGGCCGTGAAAGGGAAAATCCCTGTACTTTTCGACAGCGGAATTCGTCGAGGCACCGATATTGTAAAAGCAGTTGCACTAGGGGCAGATGCAGTACTACTTGGCAGACCTTTCGTGTACGGATTAGCAGTAGACGGACAAAAAGGCGTTGAAAAAGTATTGGAGAATTTCCTTCAAGAAATGAAAGTTTCCATTTCATTATCGGGTGTTACCAACTTAAAAGATCTTCGCAACTTAATAACTAGGAACTCTCCTACGCGTTTTTAAAAAAACAAACTGCTTTCTGACGCGCTATTTATAACAAAAAGTAAGCCACATTCCGTCTGGAATGTGGCTTACTTTCTGTCTCATTAGTCTCCAAGACGGAACACCAAAAAAAGTTCGTTTGGATCTTTTTCATGCATGCTTGACACCTTAACTCCATTTATAAGTTCAAAAGGAGTACTTGTTTCGAGGAACTCGATATAATCACTCGTCGGATAATAAAGGATAATCTCTACAGACCGCTTGTGTTGTTCGACTGACCGTAAAATATTATCAATGACCGTCATGAAAATCTGAATTGAAAATGGATTGAAGAAATAAAAACGGTTATCCTCCGCCTCAACTATGTATTCCTCCGCCAGACAGCGTTCAAAACGAATGAACGCATTTGACCGTCTTAACTTTTGGATATAACTTGCATGGTTTTCAAGTGCCTCCTGATACAATTGCCCACTCATTTCAATCCCTGTAACCGACACACCACATCGATTATGAATATAAAACGGAAGCCTGCCTTTGCCACATCCAAAATCCACTAATTTATCGGTATTCTTTAATTCATATACCTCAAAAAATTCATCTAGTGCTTTATAGGGCGTTGCTTCGTATCGATTATAATGAGAGGACTGATGCAGCCATTCCCGCATTCCAACGGTTTTAATGCGCAGCAATCGATCGCATTCTTTATCATACATAGCCATTCCTCCCAACTTGTTTATAACCATTGTATCTCAACATCAGAAAAAAACCTGGACATTTTAATAACAGGTTTAATTTTTTCGAGTATGCATTTTGGAGGCTTCATTTAGTTTCTATAAAGTCAGCACCCAACAAATGTAACGTTCTTCCATCGCCGTTTTGTCGCTAGATGATGGCTTCCCGTAATGAGCCCACCAGAAGGTTTACTGGGAAGGGATTGAACTGCATCCCTCCTTGGTCTTATTGCTCCGGCGCCTGCAGGATGCGGGTATGTAGCCTTTCATTAGTGTCACTCCTTCCCTAGAGTTGTTCGTTATACTCACGATGTTTTATCACCTAATTAACTCCAAATAAACAGTGCCAAATATATAGTTAAGTTGGATGACGCTTCGTATGTTAGGGAATTCCTCACACAAGTTTGGATACCGTATTTAATGCTTCAACATATATAATCACACTACCCACCCTATTAAATCTAAGTATTCGAACTATACACTTATCGAGAGTTACCAATATGGTATAATCCCCCATATACCTAATTTTTATGAATCAAAATTAGAGTAGGAAGAGGTGGATTAATTGGACACAAAACCATTACAGAAGTCCGTGACATTACTCGCGGGATTTCAGTGGCTGTTTTTTATGTTTGCCAATACGGTCGTCATTCCTATCTCCGTCGGCAGTGCTTTTCAGTTGGAGTCATTTGAAATTGTTTCTGCAATTCAACGCTCCTTCATCTTCACAGGGGTGGCCTGTCTATTGCAAGGGCTCATCGGGCATCGTTTGGCATTAATGGAAGGTCAATCCGGACTGTGGTGGGGTGTTATTTTAAGCTTAGCGGCTACTGCAAGTACGATGAATCTTGAACTAACTACAATTGGCGGCAGTATAGCAGTTGGGGTTATAATTTCAAGCATTCTCGTCACAGTTTTCGGCTTTTTTGGTATGGGAGAAGTATTAAAGAAGTGGTTTACACCCGTCGTAATGTTTGTCTTTCTTCTATTACTGGCTAATCAGCTCATCACTATTTTTCTAAAAGGAATGATTGGACTCAACATAGGTCATTCTATAGATGTAAAAGTCGCCTGTTTTTCATTTACCCTCGCCGCTCTGACAATCCTTATCCATGTGAAAGGGAAAGGGATTATCAGTAGCTTGAATTTACTCATTGGAATGACAGTCGGGTGGATTGGCGCTGCCCTGTTGTTTCCCGTGGAAGCAACAGAAACAATTAAAACGACCCCTTTCCTTACCTGGTTTCCTTGGGGGCAACCTGCTTTTGAATGGGGCATTGTTATTACGGTCGTGATTACAGGCTTATTAAACACCACGAATACGATTGCCACATTAAAAGGAGCCGAAGCCATTTTTGAAAAGGAGACAACTCCCAAGCAATACCGCGCTTCCTTCATGCTGACAGGATTGTTGTCAGCGTCTTCGGGTGTGCTTGGGCTCATCCCATATGCACCGTACGCTTCATCATTGGGATTTTTACAGTCAACCGGAATACGTGAGAGGGCTCCCTTTTTTGTGGGGTCCGTGTTATTCATTCTCTTGGGGTTGGTTCCACAATTAAGTGCTTTTTTCTCAACAATTCCACATAGCGTTGGAAATACAGTACTGTTCGTTGCTTATTTACAGTTGTTTCGTTCAGCAATCCGCAACATCGAAGGTTTGACATTCGAACCCACTACCGTCTATCGCATCGCTTTACCGGCGTTATTAGGACTATCAATCATGTCACTGCCTGCAACCGCCTTTACAACAATTCCACAGCTTGTACGGCCAATCCTTTCGAATGGCATGCTTATGGGCATTTTGACTGCACTCTTTATGGAATTATTGTATTATCTCGGTCCTGTATTTCGACAAAAGATATAAATTTTACAACTGCTTATTTTCTATGATCTCAACAAACTTTGTTGAAGCTCTTGACAGTGGCACACTCTTCAAAAAGCATACACCTATACTTCTCTTGGGTATTTCTTTAATTAACTGTACTTCATACAGTAAACCGTTATTTAAATACTCTTGGGAAAATTCTTTTGTCACACATGCTATCCCTAAATTTATTTTAGCAAACTCCAATAATAAATCATGTGAACCTAATTCAAATTCCGGCGAAATCTTTATGCCCTTAGATATCATATAATCCTCCACATACCTTCTAGAATTTGATTTTGATTCAAGAAAAATTAATGGGAGATTTACTAATTCATGCAAGCTTAAGGGTTTAGCTAATATTTTCTTAAATCTCTCCCCGTAAACAAACGTATCTTGGATATCAAAACAGGGCCTCAGTTCTAATGTAGGATCATCAATCGGGAGGTTACAAACAGCAATATCTACCCCTCCCGATTTTAAAATCGAACAAAGTTCCAATGTTGTACCATTTACAATATTAAATTTGATATTAGGATATCTATTATGAAAAGCTTCTAAATAGGGCAGCAAAAAATACCTAGAGATTGTATCACCTACACCAATTTTTAATTCACCCGTTGTTAAATTTTTAAATTCTAACATTTTTTCTTCTCCGACATGAATTAAATTAATAGCTGAATTAGCATATTCAAATAAAAGGCTGCCTTCATTTGTTAAAGAAACCCCTTTAGGTGTTCTATTAAAAAGACGAGTATCTAATTCCCTTTCCAACTGCTTAATTGCCTGACTAACAGCTGGTTGTGTCATATAAAGATCTTTTGCCGCCCTTGAAAAGCTTTCACTTTTTCCTACCTTACAAAAAATTTTATATAAATCTAATCTACTCGACACATAAGCACCCCTTATATCCATCATTCATTATATTAATTTTACTTATATCATTAAAACGGTGTATAGTACAAGTAGGCAGTAAGATAATGTAAATAAACTTTGTAATAAAAGGAGCGATTCCATTGGACAGAATAGTTGGAACAGTTGCGAGGGGTCTCCGTTGCCCAATAATAAATCGTGGAGACAATATAGAGGAAATTGTTGTAGATAGTGTGTTAAAAGCTGCAGAAGTTGAAGGCTTTACATTTAATGATAAAGATATTGTCTCTGTAACAGAATCAATCGTTGCTAGAGCTCAAGGTAATTATGCGAAAATCGATGATATTGCTAAAGACGTTAGTTTGAAGTTTGGAGAAGAAACTGTTGGGGTAATATTCCCAATCCTAAGTCGTAATCGTTTCGCTATCTGCCTTCGTGGTATTGCAAAAGGCGTTAAAAAAGTTGTTTTAATGCTTAGCTATCCATCTGATGAAGTTGGGAATCACCTAGTGGATTTGGACATGCTTGATGAAAAGGGAATTAACCCTTGGACAGACGTTTTAACAGAAAAAGAATTCCGCGGCCATTTTGGCTATAATAAACATACTTTTACTGGTGTCGATTATATTGATTACTATAAATCATTAGTTGAAGAATACGGCGTTGAATGTGAAGTTATATTCTCAAATAATCCAAAGACTATATTAGATTACACAAAACATGTTCTTACTTGTGATATCCACACGAGATTTAGAACTAAGAAAATATTGAAAGCAAATGGTGGAATTAACGTTTATAGTCTCGACAACATTTTATCTAAGTCTATTGATGGCAGTGGATATAATGAAGATTATGGTCTACTTGGATCAAATAAATCAACAGAAGATGGTGTTAAACTTTTCCCACGCAATTGCCAGCCCGTAGTGGATAACATACAGCATATGCTCAAAGAAAAGACTGGTAAAAACGTTGAAGTGATGATTTACGGAGATGGAGCATTCAAAGATCCTGTAGGAAAAATATGGGAACTAGCTGATCCAGTTGTATCGCCAGCTTTCACAGCAGGACTTAATGGTACACCTAATGAAATCAAATTAAAATATCTTGCTGACAATAACTTTGCTGATTTAAGAGGCGAAGAACTTAAGCAAGCTATATCACAATTCATTACCGATAAAGATGAAGATCTTGTAGGCGCGATGGAAGCACAAGGTACTACACCTAGAAGACTTACTGACCTTATTGGTTCTCTATCCGATTTAACATCAGGAAGCGGAGATAAAGGTACACCTATCGTCTTCATACAAGGTTATTTCGATAACTACACAAAATAAGAGTGACATAAGAAAAAGCTAGGCTCATCGCCTAGCTTTTTCTATATTTACAACCAAGTATTTCAAAGTGAGCATAACATTGTTTTTGTACTGCAAAATCACATTGACAAACCTTCCACTCGGTTGAAGTATTGAATTTTGAATCCGTGCAATGACGGGCGTACGCATTTGAACTCAGCCTAGGCGCCATACAGTGCCCAGTAACTGGACACGAAGTACGAAGGCCATAAGACTTGGCGGAGCTACCTCACTTAAGGTGTGAGGCATCCCAAAGCGGTGTGGAGTGGAATTACTCACCCTATATAGTCAGAAATTCACTTTCTCTCTAGAACCGCAAAATAATTCCCCTCATTATCAGCAAAGTTAAATACTCTGCCAGAAGGCATCGTTACCATGTCCCCGACTGTGATCTGCTTATCCTTAAAATCTCTGTATAACTCATCAAGATTATCCGAGAAAAGCAGTAACGAAGGCGTTTGGAGATTTAATTCTGGCTGCATTTTAGCAATGAATTCCTTATTGTGGAGTATGATAGTTGTTTCCGCATCCTTTGTTGGAGCGATTTCAATCCATCTCATTCCTTGGCCATTATCTTCTTCGGAAATGACGCTAAATCCTGCTTTTTCCGTCCAAAACTTCAATGTCTCATCTTGGTTATTGACATATAGCATAATTTGACCGATTTTAGTAATCATATTTTTCTCTCCCTATCTAATTGATCGTAGTATAACCTTATTCTAACTATCATATCATTCCCAACACCATCATAAATAATTTCTTCACCTGGACCAATTTTATAACTACTTGACTCAATTTCACAATTACTTATTTCTTGTGTAAAGACGAACAATATAATTCATTGTCCGTCAATATTTCGGACTATTCTCGTTGATTGTAGCGGAAGGTGGCGACTCCTGCGGGAACAGCGCGAGCTGAAGACCCCACAGGAGTGAAGCGACGAGGAGGCTGAAGCCGTGCCCGCGGAAAGCGTCCGCCTGAAGCGGAAATCAACCTTGTTCGGATTTTATAGTTAACACTTCTATTATGAAATTGATTCACCTAAATTAACTATTATGGATTTATTATCAGAAGGTAAACTGATTAGATCAATAAACCTCTTCTGTTGAATCACCATATATAACTCCGACTTACTGTGATAAAACCATCTTTATACTGCCTATACATCAGCAGCACACTCCTATATATTAAAATAAGGTGATGATATGAAAACAAAGATTTACTTAAACAACGAGAAATTTTTAGCAGGCATGACCGTTAAAGATGAAACCGAACTTGAAAACAATAACATGGCTCTTCATACCTGTGAAACCCCTGACAATGTCTTGGGAAATCGTAGAAAATTAGCCGTCTCCTTGCAATGCGGATTGGATAACTTTGTTTGTGCCAATCAAACACATAGCTCGAATTTCCATCGTGTAACGCTTGATGACAAAGGACGAGGCGCGGATCGAATGGACACCGCCATTGCCGATACAGACACCCTGTATACGTATGAGCCAAATCTGTTATTATGCAGCTTTACTGCCGATTGTGTCCCGGTGATTTTTTACAATCAAGTGAATGGCCTCATTGGCGTGATCCACTCAGGATGGCAAGGAACAGTAAAAGAAATCTCCGTGAAAGTTTTTGAGCATTTAAAACAAGTTGAACAGTGTAACCCGAGCGATTTACATGTCCATATCGGTGCGGCGCTTAGCCAGGAAAAATTCGAAGTCGATGAAGATGTTTTTTTAAAGTTCAAAGACCTTGGCTATGCGAATGATTATATTTATTACAATGACCAAACACACAAGTATCATATTAACAATCAGCAAACCGTGAAAAAACAATGCGAGTTGGCAGGCATCCCAGCTGAGCAAATCACGATTGATCAGACCTGTACGTATGTAGACCCCGCTGGTTTCTCTTATCGTCAAGATAAACAATGCGGCAGGCATCTGAGTTTTATTATAAAAAAAGACAATTGACCCAAAACATCTTGCGCCTCAATACTAGTCCTTGGAGAAAAATTATAATTTCTTTAGTTACAAAAAAGCACATCAATTTTACACATTGATGTGCTTTCATTTATTACTATTTTTTCAAACAGTAAAATTTGCATACTTATGATACGGTTCTGCAAATTTTAGTTTTCGCTTAAACCAAGCGTCTGCGCAGTTGAAGTATGAACTTCTTGTAATAGCTCTGGATTTTCCACTAGCGACATACCATATGATGGAATCATTTCTTTGATTTTTGGTTCCCATTCTTTCATATTTTCTGGGAAACATTTATTGATGACATCAAGCATAGCGTGAACTGCAGTAGAAGCCCCCGGAGAAGCACCTAACAATGCAGCGATCGAGCCATTAGCCCCAGTAATAACTTCTGTACCAAATTGAAGCGTTCCTTTGCCGCCTGCCTCTGTATCTTTAATAACTTGTACCCGTTGACCCGCTACCACAGTATCCCAATCTTCGCTTTTAGCAGTCGGAACATATTCGCGTAATTCTTCGATACGTTGCTCTTTCGATAACATAAGTTGTTGGACAAGGTATTTGGTCAGTGACATATTTTTTGCACCTGCTGATAACATAGTGAAAACATTATTCGGTTTTACAGAACCTAATAAATCCATGTTTGAACCTGTTTTCAAGAATTTTGGTGAGAAACCAGCAAATGGCCCAAACAATAATGATTTTTTATTGTCTATATATCGCGTATCAAGATGCGGGACAGACATTGGGGGAGCACCAACTGCAGCTTTACCGTATACTTTTGCATGATGTTGCTCTACAACCTCTTGATTGTTACATACTAGGAATAGTCCACTTACCGGGAATCCTCCAACATGTTTACTCTCTGGAATACCCGTTTTTTGTAGTAAAGGTAGGCTACCTCCACCGGCACCGATAAAGACAAATTTTGCAGTATGATATTCGATTTTACCGCTCCCACTATGCACTTTCACTTCCCACAGACCTTCGCTAGTACGTTTAATATCTTTAACTTGATAATTGTAGTTCACGTCAACATTTTGATTTTTTAAGTGGTCAAATAACATATGTGTTAAAGCACCAAAGTTAACATCAGTTCCAGAGTCTACTTTGGTTGCCGCTATAGGTTCAGTTGATGGACGTCCATTCATAATAACCGGAATCCATTCCATCAGTTTTTTCGGGTCATCGGAAAACTCCATCCCGTGAAACAGAGGATTGTTTGACATTGTTTCAAAGCGTTTTTTCAAATACGCTACATTTTTTTCACCTTGTACTAAACTCATATGAGGTAATGGCATAATAAAGTCCTGTGGATCACTTATCAGATTTTGGTTTACAAGATATGACCAAAATTGCATTGAAAGCTGGAACTGTTCATTAACTTTTATAGCTTTGCTAATATCTACCGATCCGTCTGGTTTTTCGTCGGTATAGTTAAGCTCACACAGTGCAGCATGCCCCGTTCCGGCATTATTCCATTCGTTAGAGCTTTCCTCTCCTGCGCTGTCGAGCTTCTCAAACACTTTAATTTTCCAGTCAGGTACTAATTCTTTGAGCATTGTCCCCAAAGTCGCACTCATGATTCCGGCACCAATTAAAATAACATCTGTTTTATGTTGTTTGTTACTCATTTTTCCCATCCTTACACATTAATATTTGCAGAAAGGATATAGTTGCTCCTACTTTGGCGCCACGGCAAGCCAAGTTACGACCTAGGAACACACCTTTTCTGTATCAATTATAACCTTATCGTAGTTTATCACAATTATTTATATATTAAAATATCTAATGCTTATATGAGTGTTATTGTTAAAAATCGAGATATCCATCCACAAAGGTCTCGGAAAATACACAAATCAAAACCCTATTAGTTGCACTGTGTTGGTTCTTTTTAGATACTTAATATATCCTCCCTTTCTTTTATTAAAATTTCATGAAAATATAACATTCTAGAACACCGGAAATACTCTCCCGTTTTAGTTATTTACTCAACCTAATATAAGTACTTCATACCATTATACATAAGTTCATAAAATAGTTAGATGTTTCGTAAACATTACTTATACAAAACCCTTTAGAACCTTTTATGTCCTAGAGGCTCATAACCAACTCTATTCCACATATTTTTTCAACATTCCCGAATTTTCCTGTAAACTAATTTTGGCCGTTACTTGTATTACACTTCATCGTAGTACATCTAAATGAGGTTTTTCATTATTCAAAACACCTTATATTATTTTACGTGTTAGGTGTTAGATATACAAAGAATATAGTTATGAATTCTAATCCTCCAGATATTTAGTATTTGTATGGCTGCCTGTGCAATAAAAAATAACTCAAACAGTTAAATGATAACCTAGCTCCAAATCTACTATTCGTCTAATAAATATCAATTTGTGGTGCATTGTCTGAATGCACTCTCGCGCAGGAACTCAAAATCAAATTTCATAGGAACCGTTCAATAACAAGAAAACAGCCACCTGAATCAGGTGGCTGTTTTCTTGTTACAATCAATCTACATCATCCA
Organism: Sporosarcina sp. ANT_H38; assembly: GCF_008369195.1. GTDB lineage: Bacteria > Bacillota > Bacilli > Bacillales_A > Planococcaceae > Sporosarcina. The sequence continues at coordinate 436,790 of NZ_VOBC01000003.1, forward strand.
TGTTGCGGTTCGCCTTTTTCTTCTCAATGTCCTTCTCTTTCTTGAAATCCGGCTCCTCGCCAAATTCTGTACCTAAATTAGGATTGGTAAAACGTGAATGCCCGTCGGTAACCGTGTCGATCTCTTCATCAGGCTTAAACAACAGACCAAGACATAGCAAGGCACTTATCCCGACAAGACCATAGACCACCCTAGACAAGAATGCATCTTGACCACCAAATAACGTCGCAACTAAATCAAACTGAAAAAATCCAATCAAACCCCAGTTAAGTCCGCCGATAATAACTAGAGCTAGCGCGATCCGTGAAAGCATACTCATGCATTAACTCCTCCTTCTATTAGAATTTAATCGAATCCGTAATTACCGTAAGCAGATTGGTACCGCGACTTAACAACAGTCGTTTCAATTACTGAATAGGTATCGACACACCACCAAAAATACATTACGATATATTGCGTTGATTCATACATATCTTCTGCCAAAATCACTTTTTAATACATTTTTAATTATAGTGACAGGCAACTAAGCAATCGTGTTTAATTGACCAAACGTGATTTTTTTATTTTTCACGTCTGTTTGGGTGCCTGTCACCCGCAAATTTAAGGAGATGATAGAAATGAAATATGATGTATTTTTGTTTGATTTGGATGATACGTTAATGGATTTTGCTGAAACAGAGAGGCATGCATTTACAAATGTTTTCAACTCTAATGGTTTTCCAAATGGATTGGTGGAGTATAGAGATAGTTATCGAGCAATTAGTTCTGTGCTTTGGAACGATTTAGAGCAAGGGCGAACCTCATTGGCTGAGTTAAAAACAGAGCGATTTCAACGACTATTTCTTCAACACGGTCTCGAAATCGATGCAGAAGTATTTGGACAAACGTATCTTGATAATTTGGGTAAAGAAGTCCACCTTTTTGAAGGAGTAACGGAAATGCTTAGCAGTCTCGAGGGTTCCAGAGTCGCAATCGTAACAAACGGTTTCAAAGATGTTCAATTGGCTCGTATAGCCGGATCTATTTTGAAAGACACATTTGAAGCGATCTTTACATCTGAAGAAGCTGGGTTCCAGAAACCACAAGTAGAAATTTTCGAATACGTCTTTCAACAGTTGAAGATTACCGATAAATCTCGCGTACTTATGATTGGTGATTCCCTTTCATCGGATATTCTTGGTGGCAATAACTTCGGCATTGATACGTGTTGGTTCAATCCCCACCGGAAGAAAAACACGAGTTCGGCACGGCCAACGCATGAAGTTCATGATTGGAGAGCTTTTAACTTTGGTAAGCAAACGGTTCGTTGAGTAGACGATAGACGATGACTTTTGCGAAGAAAACCTGTGAATATCCGTAACAGGCATTATCTGGATTCAAGAGCTCATGCATTCATCCCATCACTTAAAGAAGCAGTGGTCTCCTACTGAATACAGATAAAGGTGATGGTAGATTTAGTCTATCGAGAAAAAGCGTAAAGCCCCAGTTCCCCTCGGGGCCTTACGCTTTTTATATGATCTAGTAAAATACTCCAACTTCGTATTCCGAAAGTACTTTTCCATAGAGCCGTATAGATGAGATTTTATTTCATCCTCTTCGCCTTAAAATTTTGGGTGCCCGTACACAATACTATTTAATACAATTGAATCTGGCACAGAGACTCAAGCAATCATAATCAACCAATTACTTATGATACGGTTCACTATAACTTCAGCAAATAAATCGTTCCCAATTAATACCTATAATTCATCATTCCTGAATTATTAAAATATATTGATTTATCACTAATCAGATGATGTGAACTACTATATATTTATTAATTCTTAGTTTATACTACCCAAAAGATCTATAATATATTTTGATGTATCCATCATCTGCTGTTTATTTGTAATTAAAGATTCCCCATCACCTTTTTGATGTCCATAATCTCCAAAACCTCCATGATTCCCATCATTTATTTCTATAAATTCTGCATCACGTGGCATAACATTTATAGCCTCTTTTACTTTTTTTAAATCTGCAACTTTATCATTGCTTCCCCATAGTGACAAGACTTTTATTGATTTACTACTAAAGTTTGTTTTATTTTGGGGATATGATGCTAGTAATACTAAACCTTTTATTTCATCATTTTCAAGTGCATAATTTGATGCCATAACTCCCCCTAAAGAATGTCCTCCTATAGCCCAAGTATCGATATCTTTATAATTACTTATTATACTATCTGCTCTATTAGGTGATAAAATTGCTAAATTAAAATTCATTTCAGCTATAATAACGGTATATCCATTTGATGCTATTTCTTTTGCTATAGTTGCATATGCTGAAGCTTCTACCTTTGCTCCTGGATAGAAAATAAATCCTATATTTTTGGCATTAGATACTGGTGCAAATAAAATATCTCCACTTTCTTCGACTTTAACTAGAGAGTCGGATTTCAAACTATCCAAAGCTAATGTACCGGCCTTATAGTATGAACTTACATAAATAAAAAATCCCAAAACCACTATTAATATAAAAATAGTAATTCCGGTAAAAATTTTGAATTTTAATGATTTCTTTTGTTGCATGTTCTATCTCCTTTTTTCTACTCATTATTATAGTTTACTCTGGCACATGTTTTGTCATACTACAACTATTAATCAAGAATAGTTGTAGTATGACAAAAAACTCCCCTACTTCTGATTCTCCGTAGCCAGTCTAAGTAGGGTATTTTCTATAAAAGCTTATAGTATAAGCAAATTGTTATTGGTATAGTCAAAAGGCAGATCCATCAAAAATCCAAAATACTATAAGCTAAACGAGGTAAAATATGAGCAATTTATATTGGTATAGCCATAGTCCAAAAAATCATCTAACCTTCTCTAACCCAAAAATCATCTCTAAAGGCTTTATACTAGTAGAAGAAATTTGTTCAACTCCACTTTTTAAACAGTTTCTTTTCCAAAAGGACAATCAACAAATTCATGTCTATTTGTATGCAAGTAAAATTCAAGAAGAGATGTATTTATTCGTTCAGGAATGCGATGTAAAAGAATTATTTATACATAATCTCCAATCAAAAGCATTCCAAGGTTTCCATTCTGATATTTTCATTACAGCAAAGGAACCGTTGAAAATAATTGAAGAAATTGAAAAGGCAATGAGATATAGTGAGGAAGATGAATACTTACACATCTATGGACAGCCAATGTGGCATGGTGATGCCTTTATCGTTGGCAATCGTGCGGCATTACAAAGGTTAAAGGATACGATTGATCAAGCACTTCAATTTGGCGAAAAAAAAGAAGTATTTTTCCCTGAAGATGAAGAAGGTTATAGTTTATATATTTCATGTATAGATGATTCCTTTGGTCTGGGCCAATTAGACCCTCCCTACCATGACCCCGATATCTTTGAAAAGCGCAAGCCTCCTGTTCAAGCATTTAAACATTACAAATTACATGACTAAATTAAATATTAACCACCTAAATCGTTGTCACCTCAACGTTCTAGGTGGTCTTTTTATAAACCGTTATTTAATTCTGGTCATATCTCCATAAATTTCTACAATTTTTTTCAGTTCATTTAATGTTTTGAATAAATAACTTTGGTCCAATTGAAATCCAAATTCTAATCTATTGTCCCCCGAAGAATCTCGAAAATATCCCTCTAAATCGATTTGTCCAGTAGAGTTAAATATCATTTCAAGATCAATTGAGCATTCGTAATTGTAAAATGTAACCTTTCCACTTAACGTTTCATATGCCTCTTTTAACTGTTGATATAATTGATAAACTTGTCCAGTTGTAAACCACAGTTCACCGTTCGTAACACTATACTTTCCACTTTGAATGTTTACTTCTCCCTTAACACTATATCCACCAATTTCCTCATCTATCTCGTCAGGGAAACCATATACTGAAGTTAAGTTTAATTCGATGAAATTTGGGCCATCACCAATTTTAAATGTCTGAATTTCTATTTTTGAAACCTCCAATTGATTGCTTATATTCTCAGAATAAGATAAAGCGGTCTCAATCGCAAAATTGAAACTGCTTTATTAACCGCGATTTTTTATAAAAAAAGTACCATGTTCATTTTACATGAATAAAATACTTTTTAAATTTGATTATAACTTTCAATCTGTACATCAATACTTACCTTAAGTATTTTTTTCTAAATATCCATAATCCTCTAATTCTCTAGCATAAGCATGTTTTTCTAAACCTGAAGGACGTTAAATTTTTCCAACAACATCGCTATCACTTATATTAGCTACATCTATACACAGAAAAAGAATAGGACACTCACATGTCCTATTCCTTTGCTACATTATTCATTTGGAAATTTAGGTAAATAAATGATTGCCTTAAATAAATCACCATCTACTTGAACTAAAAACTTTCCATGCTGGATATGAATAAGGCTTTCAGCAATCGACAACCCTAATCCGCTACCTTGACTTGATCTAGATTCATCGCCTCGTTTAAAGCGTTCCATAAGCTCATCGACTGAAATATTTAATTCATATGCTGAAATATTTTTAAATGTCACGAGTATTTCATTCCCTAAATCCTCAACATCAATATATACCCTTGATGCAGGCTGTGCGTATTTAAAAATATTCGAAAATAAGTTTTCGATGGAACGCCATAGGAGTTTGCCATCAGCCTTCACATACACCTTCTCTATTGGGTAGGCTAACTTAAAATCTAATGACGACGCTTCGATTTTTCCACCCATTTCTCCTATTCCTTGCGTTAGTAATGATATGATGTCAATCCGTTCTAACTGAACAGGCATGCTTCCACTTGACGCTTTAGCCGCTTCAAATAAGTCATCTGTTAAGAGCTTGAGTCTTTTCGATTTTTGATCTAACACGTCTACATATTCAGCAATTATTTCAGGGTCGTTTTCTATTTTTAATAAATCGACATACGTAATGATTGACGTTAAAGGCGTTCTGATATCATGCGAAACATTCGTAATGAGCTCTGTTTTTAAACGGTCGCTCTTAATCTCACTATCCACCGACTTTTTTAACCCCTCAGTAATACTATTAATATTCACTGCAAGTTGGCTAATCTCCCCTTTTCCATCTACTTCAATTCGATGATGAAGATCTCCATTCTTAATTTGCTCTACGCCCTCTTTAATGCGGTTAAACGACTTCACCTTTTTCATCGCAAACCAGGCAGCTAGACCCATGGTAATGGGAAACATGAAAAACGTTGCCGCAACTACTAATGGATAGCCAATGACTAGCAGTACGATTTTCACACCCATACTACCACTATCAAATACACTTTTCACCGAGAGAAAAACCTTTTTGAGAATTTGATAGATGAGTGTATGCTGAAGTATCGTTCTATTTTTAATATGCTTTACTAGCGATAAAATCATCAGTAAAACAATGATAAAAATAGGCACCGTGAGAAGCATGTATACATCATGCAACACTTCAAGCATCACTGCTATCCACACCGCTGGTAAACAAACGGCTATCACAATATTGAGATCATTATATAGTTTGTCAATGACATGCAAGTGAATTTCTTTATCTTTAAATGAGGTTCTTCCAATAACAATAATTAAATAAACAAAAGATAAAATAAATCCTGCTAGAAATACAATGAATTCATAAAAATAACGTTTGGCAATCAGTTTGTCTTTTTCCCATTCCGCCATTTTTTGTTGTAAGAAAGATTCTTTAAACGCCACATAAATGACGTCTGTTTCTGGATTCAACTTTTCAATATTACGTGTAAAGTAATCGAGGTATTGACTTTCTTTCACTTCATTTGGATAAAACTTTTGTTGATAATCCTCAAGTAGCATATATGCACCAAATGATTCAAATTGCTCTTTCTTATTTAGTTCACTATTGGAGAATACACGTTCACCATCACTCGCATAATACACGATTCCTTCATATGCTTCTAGTGTGCTGAGTAACCGATAAAACTCTCTTACCTGTTCTTTCATGCTTTCGTCTTTTTTACGATTTATGTCATCTGCATATTTTTCTTGATATATGCGCTCATTTTCCACTTCACTCAAATTCGGATCATATCTGTTTGAATAACGGAAAACATTATATAAGTCTTCTTCAATTTCTCTACTATCTTCTTCAGTTAGTGTCTTACCACTTAAAATATGTTCTTCACTTTTGTAGTTTCCGATTAATTGCGCTAAGGGGGTAATAAGACTGTAACTTTCATCAGCGAATGCTCGGCTTTCAAAATAATTATCTTGATTTATACTACTAAGATGAACCTCATTAAATTCCATGTTGATGATTGCCCTCGCTGTACCGGTTAAACAAACGATGGCAATCAAAAACACAACCACTTTCGTGATGAGTGCATGACTAATATTTCTCAACTTTATACCCAACTCCCCATACAACTTTTAAATACTTCGGCTCTTTCGGATTAATTTCAATTTTTTCTCGAATCTTTCGAATATGAACCGAAATCGTATTTTCTGGATTAATGGCCCTTTCATTCCATACCTTTTCATAAATCTCTTCAATTGTGAATACTCTCCCAGCATTTGCTGTGAGAAGCTTTAAAATTTTATACTGCACTGGTGTCAAATAAACCTCTTGATTATCAACAGTAATGACTTTCTGTTCATCATCAATCATGAGCCCGCCCGTTTGAAGTACATAACTACTCACTTCAAGACTCCCAAATGTCGTATACCTTCTTAGCTGCGATTTCACTCTAGCCACAAGTTCTAATGGATTAAACGGCTTGCCCATATAATCATCTGCTCCAATATTTAACCCAAGTATTTTGTCGTAATCCTCCGACTTGGCAGAAAGCATAATTAAAGGAATCATATTATCTTGCCGAATCTTCATCGTCGCCGTAATCCCATCCATTTTTGGCATCATAATATCCATAATAATTAGGTGAATAACGTGATCTCGAATAAGATCGATTGCCTCTATCCCATTGTAAGCTTTGAATACTTGATATCCTTCATTTTCTAAATAAATGCTAATTGCCCTTACAATTTCTTTATCATCATCACAAATCAAAATGTTCAATTACATTCATTCCCCCATCTCTTTAGGCTCATGTGATCACCCCTATAGGATTCGTATAAGGATATGATACTATTTAAATCTTAACAAACACACACACCAATTCTTAAGACTTTCTTATTGTTTTTCTATGTACATAAATTATGCCGAATACACGTCGTGAACTTGGAAAATTATATAACTTGGAGTACACCATGAAAAAATCCGTAAACGATTTGTAAAAGCCGATTTTCTAGTATTTGACCATAATCTAATTCCTGTAACTGAGTATAAAAGAACCTAAAAGATTCATCATTTATAAAAACCTTAATATATTGATTTGGTTCACTTTCTATAAACCTTGCACTATAGTCCGATACAGCTCTTTAAATTGTTGGATATCCAAAGAAACACAAAAAAAAGAAGTTAGCGATAACTTCTCATTTCTAGCGCGTTATTATTATATTTAGGCAACTCTATGCACTCTATAAAAAGCTAAGGATAGTTTCTCCTGAAATAAGGATTACCATACCTATTTGTAATACAGTCCACCATGATAGCAATGCACGAGGTTTCTTAAATTGTCATCCAGTATTATTACTTAGGTAAACACGGGTATGGCTTATCCATATATTTTGCTTAATAACACTTTATCCTATTATAAATTCCACAATCCCGCTTTTTTAAATTTCTTTTTACCTTTAAATGCCAGGATAATGGCTCCCACATTCAAGAGCAACATTATAAAAATGCCATATAACACATAAGTGTAACTACCTGTTAATTCAAATATAAAGCCATATCCAGGTAACGCAACAATACCTGCAACTGCTAATCCCGTTATTGCAAGTCCATAGATTTGACTGAACTCTTTATTGCCAAATAGAGCTGTTGTTAAAAGAGGCCCTAATGTTCCAAGAGATGCAACAACAAATCCATATAGGCCAGTAGCTATTGTAAACATCATTGGGTTTTCAGGAACTATTATAAGAATTCCTACCGGAACTAACCCTAGAAGCATAGCGAAAATCGCTGTATTCTTCACTCCTATTTTATCACTGAGGAAACCGAAGAATAGCGCTCCAATTACAACACCTACCGACCAAGCGCCCATTGCATTACCCGCAAACTGGATATCATAGCCCAAACCCATTGCGAATGGCGCAACATGTTGGTTAAAAGCAGCTATTGATGTATCAAAGAAGAAGAAAAGTAGTAAAAAATAAAATGCACTCGATTTTTTCGCTATGGCTGCGGTAACCCCGCTATTTGTTGTTGTTTGAACTTTAATCTCGTCATTTGGCTTAACTACATCCATGCCATATGGCTGTAAACCTTTATGTTTTGGGGCCATTCTAATCGTTAATAATACAACTGGAATAACAACCGCCATTACGCCTATCCCTAAAATTATATACGTAGTTCTCCAACCCTCACTTGCGATTAAGTTACCTGCTACCGGTTGAAGGAAAGCACCTATTAAACCTCCAGCTCCCACCATAATACCTATAGCCAAGCCTTTGTGCTTTTTAAACCAATTATTAATAAGTACAGGCCCCGCTAATTGTGTTACAAATACAGATCCCATTGCCATTGGTATAGCAAACAAATACCAACCCCATACGGAGTTCATTAATCCAAACATCGCAAAGGAGCCTGCCTCCAAAATAACAGCTGCCACTAAAAGTATTCTAATATTATATTTTGCCATCATCTTACCTGCAATTGGTAGTGATATCATTGTTACAATCGATGAAATACTAAAGTACAATGTTAAACTTCCCATTCCGATACCTAAATCTTCTGTAACTGGAGTTAAAAATAATCCACCTGTAGTCATAATGCCACCTTTTGCAGCGCCGACCATGACAACTAACCCTAATAATACCCACCAAGCATAGTGGATTTTTTTCTTTGACTGACTCATGATGTTATCCCCTATTCTCATGTTTGATTTCTATTTTCAAAATCAATATCTAATATCATTTTCCACTTTGAAAGAAGTTTTATTATTAAAATGGCGTTAATTAAAGTGAATCCTTCAATTTGATATATCCATAATTAAATTAATGGATAATACCTATTATACTTGCTACTTCACTCCAAGTTCATTTGATAAATTATTTTATTTAAAATACTAACAACATTCATAATTAAAGTAACTTTAATTTACCGAGTTACTTTTCGTAACAATAATAACCCGATACGGATAATGTGTCAATAATATGAACTTTATTGATTTGCAAAAAAGTATAGATAAGGTATTTTTATAAATAAGTCGCTTTCCCAGTCTTACTTCAAACATAAAAAACATACTAAAATTAACAATTCTATTAAAATGAATAAAAACCCCGTCCTATTTAATGGACGGGGTTGCATATTGTAAAACACGCAAATATAAATCAACTACACTTTTAGATTGAAAAGGAACACACATTGTAACAATACCCCTGAGAAACAACTCCAACAGCTATTTCTTTAAACTCCTAATCCGTAAGAAATTTTTAACCATTACATCCAGCCACCAACCAAGCCTATTTCTTTGTAATCATTTGCTGATTGAGTCACGTATTAGTTTGACAGAAACGATAGAATTTCAATGGAGACTAACTCAAGTAAACCTTGTTGTATAATTTCTGTTAATCAACACGCCTGATAAAAAATAATAAAACCTGGTTCACCGTAATATATCTAAGTGAAAGGTACCAGGTTATGACACCATTCTGAATTGCGTCATAACCTGGTACCCAAGATTTAAAAATATTACTTGTATTCGGCAATACCGATTTATATTTCTCTAGTTTCTTCCCTTAGCCATCTGCGCTCTTCTTCATTTAAATAAGGAGCTAGCTTCGTATATACCTCTTGATGATAATTGTTTAACCATTGCTTTTCACTCTCTGCTAACATATCTTTATTGATACTGGCTAAATCAATTGGGCAATACGTGATTGTTTCAAACTTCATAAATTGACCAAATTCTGTTTTCTCGTCTTCAACTACTAACATCATATTTTCAATTCTAATTCCATATTTACCTTCAAGGTATATTCCCGGTTCATTCGTAATAATCATGCCTTTTTCTAATGTAACATTATTATTATTATTCCTTATGCTTTGTGGTCCTTCATGAACATTCAAGAAAAAACCTACCCCATGTCCTGTCCCACATTTATAGTCTAAACCATACTGCCATATTGGTTGCCTTGCTAAAACATCTAAGTTAGATCCTGTAGTTCCGTATAAATATTTTACTGAGCTTAATGCAATAAATCCTTTTAACACCAAAGTATAATCTCTTTTTTGTTCATCGGTTATTTCTCCTAAAACAATCGTTCGTGTAATATCTGTTGTTCCATCATAATACTGTCCACCTGAATCAATTAAAAAAAGACCTTTATTTTCAAGAGTAAATTGCGTTTCTTTATTGGCCTTATAATGCATCATCGCAGCATGTTCTCTATAACCTGCTATCGTATCAAAGCTAGGTCCAACATATCCTTCCTGCGCTCTTCTGAAATCTTCTAATCTTTCTTCTGCAGTAATCTCTGTAATTTCTTCTTTGTCTACACCGTTTTTTAGCCATTTAATAAATTTCACCATGGCTAAACCATCTTTTATTTCACACCATTTTACATTTTTTATCTCAACTTCATTTTTAATAGCTTTTAAATTAGTCGTGACATCAGGACTTTCAATTTTCTTTGTAATACTGTTAATGGCATTATATAATCTGATATTTGTTTTATTCGTATCTAAAATAACGGTATCTCCGCTCGAAAGATTCCCCAAGAATAGTTGTATTTCGTGATTCGCTTTTAACTCGATTCCTTCAGCCTCCAGTTCTAATTTAACCAAAGAAGGAACCTTGCAAGAATCAATAAATAAATAACATGTATGTTCTGCTACGATTACATTAGCTATTACAACTGGATTGTTAGGCACATCCGCCCCTCTTATATTCAAAAGCCATGCAATGTCATCAAGGGACGTTAAAATATAATAATTGGCTCCCTTATTTTTCATTTCTTCTCTTACTTCATTTAATTTTTCTACACGTGATTTACCTGCATATTTTACGTCATGAGTGAATAATGGTCCTTTAGGAATCTCCGGTCTGTCTTCCCACAGATCACCAATTAAATCTTGATTCATTTTTAATACGATTTTCTTTGCTTTTAGATCTTTTTCCATATTTTTAACCATATTAGTTGAAAAAACATTCCCATCAAAGCCCACAATGTTTCCTTCATTTAGAACATTTGCTAGCCATTCTGAATAAAATGGTACCCCGGGATCCACCATTCTAAATAATCGGATCCCTGAGCCCTCAAGCTGCTTTTCTGCTTGAATATAGTATCTACCATCTGTCCATAACCCAGCATCCTCTAATGTAATAACTACAGTACCTGCAGACCCTGTAAATCCTGATATCCATTGTCTCCCCTTCCAATGTTCTGCTACATATTCACTCTGATGTGCATCAAAACTGGGAATTATATAAGCATCTATTTGATTTTCTTTCATTAACTGTCTTAACTTTTCGACCCTACCCTTGATATTCATTACAAATCCCTCCATTTTCCTTAAGACTAAATTCTTTATTTTCACGATCATACAGCCATGCAGCTAGTACTATAACCTTAGCGAAAGGCACCAGGTTATGACACTATTCTGAATCGTACCGGTACTTGGCATCCAATATTAGTAGACCTAAATATGGTAATTAAAAACTTGACGATTTTCATACGGGTCTCCCCATTCATTACATAGAGTTTTTGAAGTCTATTCTATATTCAAACAACTATATTAAATATTAACATAATACTAAATATTAGTGAATGGTACTTACACCATTCTGAATTGCGTCGGTACCTGGTACCCAAGTTTAACCCTCGCCAGCTGAAGATACGCTAACTTTATTCGGCTTTTGAATCACTAGAGCCTCATTTTTCAGGAGGCTCTTTTTATTATTTTTAAAACTTGTCCACTTTCCCGATTTTTTCTCTATATAAAGGGTAAAGGGGGACTACACAAATAACCACGTACTTAACTGACTACGCCTACTTCACAAACAAAGACGATATGGACGGTGCGGCGAAGCTTCACATGTCAGCACACTGGAACGACATGAACAACACTGACCGGGCTGTTCTCGATATGATCCGCCGTTACTCCGTCAAATAACGGCGCAGCCCACTTGAAACTGAACCGTTATTTTCTAAATCTATAACTACTAAAGATCTTCATATAACGTCTCCTACGGAACAGTTCCCAATAACACTTTACGGGAGGATGAAATCTCTTCTTGCCTCGACGCTCGGAGAGAACTCTTTGGCGTCTAGCGTCAACAATCTTCGCAGATGCTTCAGTTCAGCATCTATGCAGATAAAGGCGAGCTGTTTGAACAATTAGCGTTGCAAGCACCTCTGATTGCGGTTCAGGCAACGAAACAGAAAAAAGTGAGGAATCTACCGGGTTATCATTCTGGGGTATTGCGTGAGTTGGTTGGAAAAGCGTTGTTTAGCAATATTTTTATGGAGTATGATGTGGAGGGGGTTTTTAATTGAAACATGAGCACCGAATCATCGCCACCGCGGATGTCACGCGGTGGATGGCTTAGTGTTTATTACGACAATCATGATTGTTTCGCGTTTCTCAATTCACTATACTGCACATGTATCCGATTTTCGGGATTTGTATCGACCGTGTATAACACCAATAAGAATAGCCACTCCAATGGCTTCATCAGGAGATAGACAAGATCTGCAGACCCCTTTGTTTGAATATGTTTGCTGATCGGATAGCCATACGTATCATAAAAACGACGAATCCTTTTATGGAGGTTGGGCGTATATTCCTCGAGAATATTTTCAAAAGCATTCGCGATCAACAATTGACGATTCACTACAATCCGTTCGCCGTGACGTATGCCAGAACGTACGGGTTTTACCAATCGCTTATGTCCCATGGCAGAAACCGTACATAGATAATGCCCATCACCTTGAATCATTTCCGCAGGGGGAGCAGGGATTTTTGAGTAATTATAACTACTCGTATCCAGAAAAACCTGTATAAAACTATCTGGTCGTTGCCCCCACAACACTAAAACGAATTGAACAACAACAATAACCGGAAATACAAATAGCATGCCTAGCACTGGAATTTGCCGATACTTCAAAGACATTTGCATTAGAAACCTTAAAAACTTATTGGTATACTGGATATTTTGTTCCTGTTGGATGGCAAGAAATTGTTTCAACGAATCATTGAGCTTGGCGATATACAAAAAACTTATAGAGCCATAACCTAATTGCAAAAGAGCAACGTCGCTCCCATAATTCCAAAAACCAGTGTGTGTGATATAAACAAAGGCAACTACTACATTCACAACCAATAACGAACTGCAGACGACGTATACAATAGGAGACAGTTTGCCTACCTCAGCTGGCAGCAACCAATAAGCTAAATAACTTAACATGAAAAAGACAAACAACGTAGGCACATGATTAGCTGATAGTGAAGCATAATTAGCCACCAACTCCCCTGTCATGTCGAAAATACGTAACGGCTCCCCAGCAACTACACTGGAAGAATTAAAGTAATTACCTAACATCATCACAACTAAAATCGCTGTCATGATAAAAGCTTCAATTATGTTATCTTTCGATAGATGATCTTTGTGAACCGGTTCATTTTCCCCATAAAAGCTTCGAATCATTCTTATAAATGAATAGATCGGTATCCAAGATAGAATTAGGAAAAGTAGAAATGCCACTATCAGTCCCTCCTCTGCATTCATTTTTTTACTATCGTTCAAAACTAGACGAATACACAGATGGAAATTCCAAATAAATCACATACCCGTTCATATGGATTTTTTGTTTGAGGGGCTATCACTCACCTCCTCCAACCTCCCCGTACTTGTAGAATTGTGAAGAGAACGGTCAATCCTATGTAGACCGGATACACGAATATGGATGCAAATAAAAGAAGGAATCCCGCTCCAAAATCGTCCTGATCTTGCAAGACACCGTCTGGAATTACTGAGGAAATCACAAGGGACCAAATGATTACATACGGAAACCAGAGTACTATTGAAAGCAGGTGCCAAAAACTCCCGATCATTCGTTTCTTTGCAACCTTGAAAAACGAGACCTGAAATACCACCCATAACAAAATAATAAGGTAATAAACAAAAGCGCCTGGTAACCCGAAAAGATCCGCCCAAACATATCTATGAACAATTCCGAATCCAGATATAAAAAATAAAAATCCAAACGTTGCACTAATCAGATTCAGCTGAAGGAACACTTTCATTAAAAACCATCCTTTTGCTCATTGTACCTAATTAGACGTTCTAGAAGTTAGAATGTTCCGATAAAACAGACTCCACTATCGCAAGAGGCTATGCGCAAGTAAATACCTAAATATTAGACAGATAACACAGCTGACATGAAAGATCTGGTTGAACTTTATACGAAACAGGGTGCCATCAATAATGCCAGTGCTTCTCTTATATCAGCAATCCATTTGACTGCATTGGAACAGTTTGAAAATGCGGGAAATGCTGAGAAAATGGTCAAGTATTTAGAATCATTTAAAACCGTACTTTCTCACTACAGACAACAAGGCGTCGTTACCTCGTCTGTCTATAACAGACTCAATGGGGATGCTAATCTTTTTGCTGAATATGTGGAACTTGAAATAACAAAATACCCATTCGTGGCAAGGTGATGTCTTGCCACGAATGGGTATACTTAAAAAGAAACTAGGTACTGGAATAATTTCAACTGCAATTGGATTATCATTGGTGACTGGAGGAACATTTACTTGTGATATGGTTCACCGTAACTAGTCGAAAGACGGTTCATAAGATTTCTTTGATTACTAACGCTTCGTGATTATTTGCAAAACAAAAGTATTATTTCCAAACTTCCTTCAATGTAGTTCTAAACAATTCATCTAACATTTTCGTCGAATCCTTTGCTTCAACTCTGAGAGATTTAACATATTCCTCAAGTCTTTCCATTTCATTTTCTACAAAATCGTTAATCACATAAATACGGGGTTCAATATCTAACTCATCACCTATTAACTTTCGTTTTAATAGATGTTCAACTGCATATTTTAATTCGCCTTCCGGAATGATGTCTTCCAATAATTCATGGAAACTAATTGGAGGGGTCATATTATATTTCTCAATCCACATACAAGCTAATATCGGTCGAAGTACATAAAAATATTTTTTTATTTTTACTTCTGAACCCTTTAGGTAATCACGATAATTATTTTTTGCCATGTTTAAATAATGATGTAGCATCGAATTGGGATAATATACAACCGATTCTAAAGACCGTACGTTATCAACAAAAGAGTATTTTTGATAATAAATGATATTGCTTCCTAACCATTCTAAAAGTGGTGGATTATTTTTTCTAAAAAGACGTAGCGCTTTTGTGATTTCCCAACCGCTTATATCTAATAAATCATTAATGGGTTCTTCAATTACATCTCTCTTTACTCCAATTCCTTGTGGATCAATCGCGAGGTACCATTCCGGTGGATGAATATAGATAAATCGAACGTCATAATCACTATCTTTTGAAGGAAAGCCCCATGCTCTACTTCCAGATTCGACAGCATATAAGATCTTTACCTTATATTTCTCTTCTATTTCTACTAATTTCTTTTGAATGATTGCGTTCATTTACACAACTCCTTATGGTCTTTGAATAACTAGCTTCATCGTTTATTAATTTCAACCTAGCGTTTTAGTTAGAGAAACGTCAATCAAAATTATGAATTCTACATTAAACTCATTTACTTATGATACGGTTCACCGTGATAGTGCTAAATGTGGTTTAATACTTGATACAAAATTATCAATCGACCCAAACCTTTCAATTTGGTCCACAAACTAATTAATACTAGCTTCAAACTCCATTTATTAATAGCCGATTCCACTTATGAAAGCTAATTATTCAATCAAACCTTTCTTAATCTCTTTGGAAACTTTCTTTAACGCTTTTTTGGAACCCCTTTCTATATCATGTTGAAATTTCCTTTCGCTAAAACTAACGAATAATGTTTTCAAATCATACTCGTCAGGATATAAATCCGTAGCTTTCCCTTCAAGTTTAATTCTTTTTATATTTACTTTTATCACTTCGTTTTGATAAAATACAAACACATTATTAAGACTGTCCTTTTTCTCGTAAACAATTCCAAAATCGTCCTGATCTAATAACTTCACTCTGTCCCCAATTTCGAAATCATACGTTACTTCTTCTTGAATGATAAGCTGGATTGGCTTTTTAACTTTACTTGCTTTCACACGATCTAAGTCATAATTTTTATTGTCTATATAATGCTGTGCTTTTTGTAGTACCTTTTCTCGTAGATTCATTTTTTTAGAAATCCAGAGCGCATTACTGTCCCCTGACTTACCGATTAATAGTTTATACATAGGTGCTAATACTTCACTATCGAACAGCATAGCTGCATTCATAAAGTCACTATGAATTTCAGAATAACGCTTAATTTCTCCATAGTGGGTGGTCGCAACTGTCATACATCCCATTTGATAAAACTCTTCAAGTATAGCAATGGCTAGCGCTGCCCCTTCATTTGGTTCAGTACCACTTCCTATTTCATCAAAAAGAAGTAATGTATTATTTGTAGATGCGCTCATAATTTCTGAGATATTTTTCATATGAGATGAAAAAGTACTTAGTGAATTTTCTATGCTTTGATTGTCACCAATATCAACAAATATATGATCGAAAACAGCTATTTCTGTTCCTTCATTTGCTGCAATATGAAAACCTGACATGACTGCAAGTGTTAATATTCCTATCGTTTTCAATACAACTGTTTTACCCCCAGCATTGGGTCCTGTAATAATTAAACTGCGGTAGTCCTTCCCTATTTCAAAATCTAGAGGAACTATATTTCCAGTTAAAAGAGGATGCTTACAATTCCTCAACTTAATAAAACCGTGATTATTTAGCTTTGGTTCCATTCCATCTAAACTTTTACTGAACTTCGCTTTCGCAAAAATCATGTCATACTGAGCAATTAGTTCAATATTAATGTAAATTTGTCTGATGTGCTCCAATATACTTCCTGAAAGAGTCGCTAATATTTGATACTCCTCAATTGCTTCTTCTGCTTTAAGAATGCCTAATCCTGCATTTAACTTGGAAATTGCAGCTGGTTCAATAAATACCGTGGACCCTTTAGATGAGATTTCAACAATTGTACCGGCAACTTGGTTTTTATACGAAGCTTTAATCGGTACCGTAAATCGATCGTCTTTCTTACTAATAAAGAATTCTTGGATGTACTCCTTATTGGCACTGCTTTTCAGAAATTTATTTAAAAGTTCTTCTATTTTTTCTTCTGCCTTTGCAATATGATTTCGAATTCGCTTAAGTTCTTTACTAGCTTCCGAATCCACTCGACTTCCTTTAATGGAGTAATTAATTTCTTCCTCAATACTTTGAAAATCCATCATTGAATAGGCAAAGGAATGCAAAACAGGCGCAAAAAATTCTTTCCCCATCATAAACTTCTTTATTATTCTACAGCCTCTCAAAAAGTCAGATATCGCGATTAACTCGGTTGGACTTAGAATCATACCCTTTTCAAGCTTTTCCATCAGATGATTGATATTAGAAATCCCTTTAAGTGGAAGATGACTTTCTGCGTCCAATAACTTTCTTGCCTCAGTCGTCTCATTTAGTCTATTATGAACCACCTTCAAATTAGTGCTAGGCTGTAGCTTATCAATTAATTCTCTCCCTAAACCACTTACACAGTGGGATTTCACTATTTCTTTTAGCTCGTTATATTGTAATTTATCAAATGTCATCATATTCATTTTTAGTCCTCCTCCTATAGAAAAAAATGCCCGCAAAAAACTCTCCTACCTTTCCATTTTTACGGTTTAACCGAAAAAATGGGTAGAAAGCTCCCGCGGGCATACGCTTTGTGGTCATAACAAAGCAATTTTATCGTTAACAAATATAGGTTTGGATAAAAAAGAGCAAGACAGGACAAAACCCGCCATGCTCTTCATCTTAACACCCAATCATGTTAAACGAATATATGGAAAAGGAGGCAGTCTTCAGGTAGGTATTCACAATGTTTCATAAACACTGTGAAACAAGGCACATTAAATAAACCAGAATATATCCAGTCAAAAAAAGCCTTATTAAACTAAAATTTGATTAGTTCATACCTACTTCTAACAAACCCACCACACCTTTAATTAAGAATAAATTCAATATAGCATTTAAATGAATTGTAGTCAATTTGCTATTATTTAAAAAAAGACTTAACTATTCTGCGCTGGGTGCATAAACAGTATCTTACGTCCCTTTTCCAAGAGGATCTTTTCACTAATCAACCAGTTACAGCTATTTGTAAGATAAATAATCGCTTTGAAGTTCATACGAAGAAGCAAATATTTTATGCCAGTGCTTCAAAGCTATATGGATGGAGCGATAATCAAAATAACATGGCTTTAGCCTCTAAAAATTTGGTGGTACACACTACTGTAGACGAGTTAAAATTGATAAAATAAGTTACACACTGCAAAATCAGGAAAATGACCCGATTTTTCAAACCATCTCGTGTTCCTTTTTTATTCTTAATAAGGTTTGTATGAAGAGACTTATGGGCTTGTCGTATGTTTAGATGAGACAGCCATAGTTCTCTCTATTTTTAAGGCTTTCACTGGTACGACATCGATAACCTATGCTTTTCCATTCTTTTTGAATCAAAGGCTTTAAGAAAACCTCACTCACTTATGGTACGGTTCACCCTTCATAATCCTAAAAGCCCTGTAAACTTGCTCCAGCAAAATCAACTTCATCATCTGATGTGGAAATGTCATTTTCGAAAAGGATAGTAGTTCATCAGCCCTTTTTATCACGCTATCATGCAGTCCTAGTGATCCCCCGATAACAAACGCCACCTTACTGCGCCCATAAGTCATTAACGACTCTAAATCTGCAGCTAACTCTTCAGATGTCTTCATCTTTCCTTCAATAGCAAGCGCAATCACATATGTATCCGATCCGATTTTAGCCAAAATTCGCTCCGCTTCTTTTTTCTTCACAATTTCCATATCAGCATCACTCAATGATTCAGGTGCTTTTTCATCAGGCACTTCGACTACGTTAATTTTTGCATACGCGCCCAATCGTTTTGAGAATTCTTCAATACCCATTTTTAAATATTTCTCTTTTAATTTGCCAACTGTCACAATTGTAATATTCACAAGTTATCCACCTTTTTTTATTAGTTATTAATAGAACTTATACACATATCCACATCACTTATCTACATCTTGTGTTCGACTATTCGTTCGCCACAACATACATCGCTAGTTCTTCGCAGTATGTACACTTTGTGGATAACTTTTCTTCTTTCGATGCAACTTCCATAATTGGAAATTTTCCTTGTTCTGCTACAAAAACGTCAAGAGCATGATTTATATGGGTTTCACAGCTATAAGTATTCATTTTCATCCCAACTTTCAGCTTTTTTATATCACACAAAGTTATTCACAAATATTTAGATTTATCCACAAAAGGCTAAATGCAATAAAAAACAGGCATAATAGCTATCTGTTAGCTATTATGCCCGCTGTGGATAAGTTTTCGTTGTAATCTATTTGTAATTTTCATGCCTAGAATGAGTTACCGTCTTTTAGCACCATTTCAATATCAATCAACCGGCCATCGCGATATACTTTCATTTGCATTGTGTCGCCTACTTGCTTCGAATTATACAGGTGTTTGCGCAAACTGACCATATCGCCAATTTTTTCACCATCCATTTCAACGATAACATCGTACTGCTTTACGTCAGCAAGTTGGGCAGGCGAATTGCTCATTACCTCGTTAATAACGACTCCTTCTGTTACATTCGCCGGTAATTTCAGCATTTCCCGTTGTTGCTGCGCAGGTATGCTTCGAAGATCGAGTAGTGTGACGCCCATTGTTGGACGGTTTACTTCACCGTGTTTTTCAAGTTGATCGATAATCGGGATTGCAAGATTGATGGGAATTGCAAGTCCGATTCCTTCAACAGTTGCTTCCGATATTTTCATGGAATTAATGCCGATGAGCTGACCTGCAAGGTTAATCAGTGCGCCTCCGGAGTTACCTGGGTTAATGGCAGCATCGGTTTGTAAAACATCTGCAAACCAATCTACAGTTCCATTTTCATCGAAATCGATTGGAATCGAACGGTCTTTTCCAGATACAACACCGACAGTTACGGAACCTGAAAATCCAAGACCAAGCGGATTACCAATCGCCATGACTGTTTCACCGCGTTTCAAAGCATCTGAGTCTCCAAAATCAATAACCGTTTTAACAACTTTAGCATCAATTTCAATGACAGCTAAGTCTGTCCACATATCGCCACCTACGATTTTTCCGGCCGTCTTTGAACCATCGTCGAAAGTAATTTCAAGTTCTTGCGCACCTTCCACAACGTGGTGATTCGTAACGATATACGCTTTATCTCCTTGTTTTTTATAGATTACACCCGAACCCGAACCCGTTTCCCTTGTCGTTTCTTCGGGTGACCAAGGATCGCTAATCGTTTTCAAATTTGTTACGCCCACAACTGAATCTGCCACTTTTTCGACGATGTCAGTAACGTCAGTATTTACATCAAGAGATATACGCTCTGTTTGCACAATGTCGTCCTTCTGCTCCGCACCATTAACTAACGACTGTTCCTTTGTATTATTATCTCCCTGCATGATGAACCATACAAGTAATGCGCCGATTACAACACCAATAAAACCGGACATGAAGCCGCCTCTTCTTTTTGGCGGCCTCTGGCTATGTCGCGGTGTACTTTCCGTTACTGGAGCAGGAGGCTGCAGCTCTCCATTCGCTTGATTCTGTTTGAATTCGTCCATACGCCTCTCCCTTTCTAATGATGTACTACAATTAACATTACCCTATTTCACACGTTTCAAAAGAAAAACCTTACCTCAGCAAGGTTTTTTACTATCCCTTGAAGGTAAGGCTAGAGACGTTTCTTTACACTGTAACAAGTTCAGTCGGCTGATCCGCGTCTGTATCATAGAGATGAACAAATTCACCTGTCCTGATACCGCATGTTTCCAGCGTCTGTGTAACACTCATCCTTGCAAGGTCTTTCATATTATTGTCTTTACTTAAATGGGATAGATAGATTCTCGTATCTTTTTGATCGACAACTTCACTCATTGCTACCGCAGCATCTTCATTGGATACATGTCCAACATCACTGAGAATCCGTCGTTTAACAGACCATGGATAACGTCCTACCTGTAACATGCTAACATCGTGATTACTTTCAAATACAAACGCATCTGCTCCGCGAATGAAGCCTTTCATTCTATCGCTCACGTAACCTGTATCGGTAATAACAGCGAGTTTTCGTCCATTTTCGTGAAAAACATAAAACATTGGATCAACCGAATCATGCGACACAGCAAATGACTGAACATCAAGTGAACCGAATGATTTTACCGTTTCCATATCAAATTGAAAACGCTGATCGAGCGGAATGTTGCCAACTAAACCATCCATCGCCTGCCAAGTTTTTGCATTCGCATAAATTGGCGTACCGTATTTCCGCGCAACAACACCGATCCCTTTTATATGGTCACTATGTTCGTGCGTTACAAAAATACCGTCAATCTTTTTCATAGAACGATCAATACCGGCCATTAAACTATCCATCTTCTTCGCACTAAATCCCGCATCTACGAGAAATGTATGTTCATCGTTCTCTATAAATACCGCATTGCCGCTACTGCCGCTTGCGAGGACACTAAAACGCATTACTAAAACCCCTTATTCATTCTCTTCTTCGAGCGGTTCACGCTGAAACTCTATAATCATACCTTCAATCGCATTGATGAAGTAATCTTCTATTACTCCGTCTTTCAATTCTACACGTATATGCCATGTCGGGGCAAACACCTGGGTTTCCGAAACCTGAACATGTGTCGAATAACCGAGCGTCATATCCTTTACCTTGGAATCTTGTTTCAAGTGCCCGCGTGAATACAAATTACCGATTGCATCTATAGGAGTAAGAAGATCTTTTTTACGATTAAAGGAGCCGAATTCACCCAACATACTTTGCTCATAGTCAGTCACTTCGCCCTTCTCATTCCAGTGCAATGTCAGCATCGCATTATGACTGAAATAAATGGGATTGGTCTTCTCTTTCTGAAAAAACAACGCTTTCTGTTCCTCTTCATCTACATCCCAAAGTTCGTACTCAGCACCGTTTAATACGTACTTTGTAAGAATTTCAGTAAAATCAAAAGTGCCTTTCGCATTCAATACGCTGACAGGCTTATTCAATTTTGATTTAAGAAATGTGTCATCCAAAATTTCGAATTTTTGATTTCCAAGTTTCTCCATCTTCTCGTCCGTGAATTTCATAGACTTAGCGGACAGATAAAATGGATCGTTTTTATAAGGAGGAAGTTCATCATAGGTAACATTGTCTATCTTAAGCAATTCTTCGATGGATGTTTTCCCCATCACCTGAACATTTTGTGCATCTGTAAGCTTGTCCCGATAAAGTGAGTAAAGGAAAACGTTCACTATTGAAAATACGATAATAAATATCGTTTTCGATTTATTCCAATCCAATCAGTTCACCTCCTAAAATTTCAGGTGAAAAGCGACTCCAATTGCCATTTATCAAGTAAAACCAAGCTGGTTCCATAATGAAAAGTCCTGTTTCATGTTTCATAAAATACCCTGGAGTAATTTCGTCGATACTATCAAAATCCAACACGTCTGATTTGCTGAGCCTTTCAGCAATGTCAGTGCCTGGCGGAAGAAGTTCAACTTTCGTTTCTGTCGGAAGTGGCAAATTGAGTCTATAATATGGCCTTGAATAACTGTATATCCGATTTGTCCCCCATTTTTGCAGAATTTCAGTAGAAGAACCGGAATCCGTATAGACAGGAAGTCCGTGCAAAAAAAGCCGGAATCGAACGGTCCGGGTCTTGGCATCCGTGTATGCCAATCTAAATTCGTCCGTCCATCCGCCATGTTCATTGACGAAATTAATTGTATTAACAAGTAACTCCGAGGGAATTGCAGGATCTCGGCTTTCTGCAGCTGGTGAGGCATAATTTAATACCTTATTCTCCGTATAAACGTTCATTAATGCATGATCGTCTGCCAGTTCTTCATGGTGAATTCCCACTTGACTGTTTCGTACTGCATTCGCATCACTGAACAATGCATCACGGAACTTATTAATGGGTACTTCATTCTCCAAAAACGTATCACTAATTGCTTCGACAGGCTCTGCCGAAACGACAAGATAAGAAGAACTGTCGGGTTTAACTTCCCTGTACTCCTGAAGTTCTCGTCCCTTTGTTAATACATTTTGATAATCCTCCGCATTCATTTTTGCACTATATAGCTTCTTATTTGCTTGACTGACAAAATAAACAGTCATCGCAATATTGTCCGGATTCCATTCAACCACGATTTTGTTGAATGAAATTTCGGGTGTCGGTTCTTCAACCGTCAAAATGCTGTCATAAACAGTCAAAGGAACTTCGCTTTGAAAAAACACTGTAAATCGGTTAGGCTTTCGCAGCAATGTGCTTAAATCCTCTGTACCAAAATTGTCGTCCTTCGGTGCAATTTCTGCAATTTTCCAGTCCTTTATCTCATCTATAATGCGATTAATTTTATCTGAATCAGTTGTGCCTTTCAAACTATCTTCAAAATTAAATACCACTTTATACGGTTGTATTATTTCTTCTAATTTCTTTTTATCCCCAATAGAAATATCTACGGGCGGTAACTCCTCAATGGTGTCGTAACGCGGTGAATATGTCCATATTGAAAATGTTAATATGATACTTAAGGCGACAAGTAATAAAAGTACTACTGATTTGACAGTTTCAACATATTTCAACCCCACTCACCGTCCTCCTGAAGTTCAAACGGCAATGTGAAGAAAATTGTTGTCCCTTTTCCTTCTTCACTTTCCGCCCATATTTCGCCTTCGTGCGCCACAATCATTTCGCGAGCAATCGCAAGACCTAGTCCAGTACCACCCATCGCACGCGATCTTGCACGATCTGCACGATAAAACCTGTCAAATATTCGCTTAACGTTCGATTTTGGTATGCCCATTCCATCGTCTGAAATCATTACTTTAATGATTTCATCAGAGATTGTGATGCCAAAACGAATATCTCCACCATCCGGTGAATATTTCAGTGCATTTGAAATGATGTTATCCAGCACCTGAGTCATTTTATCTGTATCGATTTCCACAAACAATTCAGTAGTAGAAAGAAGGCGTATAAATTGAACCTCTTGAGACTTTGAAAATTCAAAACGATCAATGATTGAGTTGAAAAAGTAATTGAATTCAACCCATTCCTTATTCAAATCGTAATCTCTGCTGTCCATCCGCGATAACTTCAACAAATCATTTACAAGACGAATCATCCGCTCAGTTTCAGTCTGTGTTACATGAAGGAAGGATGGCGCAATCTCCTCGTTCTTCCAAGCTCCATCAGCGAGCGCCTCCAAATAACTGCGCATCGTTGTCAATGGTGTACGCAATTCATGCGATACGTTTGAAACAAATTCACGTCTTTCCATATCGATTTTCTCCTGTTCAGTATTGTCATGTAAGACAACAATGAGGCCATTCACAAATCCAGTCTCTCTTTGTGTAACGGAAAAGTTTGCTCGTAAAATATAAGGCTGATCTTCCGTACTGAAATCCAGTGCAATGGACTCTTTTGCTTGGATCAAATCCTCAAATGCATATTCCTGCTCGAGTCCAAGAATGCTGGATATTGGTCGGTTCAAGACCAGATCCCGTGTCAATCTCAGCATGAGAAGAGCGGAGTCATTAATAAGACTGACGCGTCCTTTGCGATCCGTTGCAATGACTCCATCAGTCATATTCTCCAGCACGGAGGCAAGTTTACGCCTTTCACTTTCGGTTGTTGACTGGGATTCTTGCAATTGGTTTGTTAAATGATTGAAAGCAATTGCAAGCTGCCCCATTTCATCATTTCCATAAACCCGAACTTTTCGAGAGAAATTCCCTTTCGCCATCGCTTGTGCCTGGCGCCTCATATCAGAAATCGGTCTTGTCATCGTCTGCCCAATAAAAATGCCGAGTATGATTGTAATGGTCAACGACACCGCTACCCCGCCGGCAAGAATTCGATTCACTTCATCTATTTGTGAAAATACCCTTTCAATGTTTGCTTCAAGATAAAGTGTACCAATCACTTCATCCCCGACAACGACAATAGGCGTTGCACGAACCAAAATCCGTTTATTTGTTTTCTCATCAAGACGGATAATTTCGAGCGGGGATTTAGATGCGTTTGTCCTTCTCACAAAGGGATCCGACGTACGCTGTCCGACCATGGATATATTGTTTAAGGCCGATGTTGCGAGAATTATATTTCCAGCATTAATAACCCGAATTTCATTAATATCTTCCGATTCAAAACCCGAAAGGACGGCCTGAAGACTCTTCTCGAGTGTCATCGGGTCGTCCGCGGCTCGTTTTTTTATCATTTCTTCACGCACACTGAATTCGACCAAACTCATTCTATCGGAAATCGATGTCATGAAATTTGTTTTCAGGTTCTGTTCGAGCTCACGTGCAAAATAAAGCCCGATTATTTCCATTGCAATTAGAATTAGCATCACATAGATCAGGACAAATTTAACGTGGATAGATCGAAAAAAACCAACTTTATGCATAGCTGTTACTCCTGTTCCGGATCACGTAAATAATAGCCTACACCGCGTCTTGTTACAATCCACATAGGGTTACTAGGTGCATCTTCAATCTTTTCGCGTAGGCGACGAATCGTCACATCTACAGTTCTTACATCTCCAAAATAGTCATAGCCCCATACTGTTTGTAAAAGGTGCTCACGCGTCATCACTTGCCCGATATGCTTCGAAAGATAGTGAAGAAGTTCAAACTCTCGATGCGTCAGTTCAATTTTTTCGTCTCTTTTTAGAACAAGGTAAGCATCTGGCTGAATAATCAGGTTGCCTACTGTAATGTCATTTGTAGCCCCTTCTTGTTCTTCCTCTACTGATTTCATATGCCTGCGTAAATTTGCTTTCACACGAGCAATGAGCTCACGCGTTCCAAATGGTTTTGTAACGTAATCATCTGCCCCAAGTTCCAAACCGAGTACCTTGTCGATTTCAGAGTCTTTTGCTGTCAGCATAATAATGGGAAAATCATATTTCTTTCGGATTTCTCGGCATACTTCCATACCATCTCGCTTCGGAAGCATAATATCAAGAAGTACCAAATCAGGCTTAACTTCCTCTACCTTTTCGAGTGCTTCATCTCCATCGTATGCACAGAACACAATGAAACCTTCTTTTTTTAGATTAAATTCAAGTATATCTGCAATTGGCTTTTCATCATCAACAATCAAAATCACTTTACTATGCATATAATATTCCCCTATCTCGCCCTGTTGGCGCCTTTATCGTTGTCCTTTTACTCTATCATTCTTCACGTCGATTCGCACGTTTCTGCTGTCATGACTAGAAGACTACTTCCTCTATCGCTCTCAGTATTTCCCGGGCAATATCACTCGAATATTGTCGAATAGATTATAACAAAAGCACAAGGTGCCTGCTCACACGTGGCAAACGGGAGGGATACAGTTCAATCCCTCCCGTTTGCCTTGAAGCGACCATGAGCATCTGGTGCCTCGAGTCTAGACGTTAAAAAGAACGATACACCTCGTGTATCGTCCATGGTTATCTATTTAGCACTGCATGAAGATTAACTTTATTTTAACACACTCATAGGATTGATATTAGAGCCATTCTTTAATACTTCAAAATGAAGATGGACGCCCGTTGAACGGCCTGTCGATCCCATGACCCCAATTTTGGTCCCCTGAGGCACAGTCTGTCCCATACTAATATCAATCGAAGAGAGATGAGCATACAAGGTTTCATAGCCATTGTTATGTGTGATGACAACCCGATTGCCGTATGTGCTATGCCATCCTGTAGCTGTAACTACACCATTATCTGCTGCCAAAATGTCATGAGAAGATGGACGAGCGATATCGATACCTTGGTGAGTTCTGCCCCAGCGAGTACCCATTTGGCTAGAAACATACCCTCCGGATGCAGGCCACATGAATGTACCTGATCCTCTAGAAGGCACTACTTTTGTCCCGACAACCGTCACCTCATTTACAGCTTCGGCAATAACCTTCTCTTCAGTTACGGATTTACCAATAGCCTGGCCATTTTGTTCACGAATAAGTTCAGTAACTATTTTTTCACCGTTAGAACCTTGATGCATTACATTCTCTTCACCTTTAAATAAGGAACTATCTTTTTTAGTTATAGTTGTATATTTAATCTTCTTCTTTTTCTTCGCTTCATAATGAACTTCAACTTCAACGTATGGTTTCATAGCAGTTACAGTAAGCTCTTCACCCGTATTAATAACCGTATCTGCCGTTAAAGTTGGGTTGAGTTCCAACAGGTTGGCCATTGTCATATTGTAAGCAGTGGCGATTGAACCAAGGTCATCCCCGGAGCTTACAACATATCTTTTTTCTTCAAGATTCCCTTTATTAAGAAAAACCAAAGCATCTTCTGCATTTCTTACCTTTTCGGGAGAGGTCTTTCCAGGTACCGCCAGTATCTCATCGCTAATTAGGATGTTTTCGATACGGGTTTCACCTTCCTTTAAAGGGGGTATAGGTTCTATAGAGGCTGTGCGGGCTTCGAATTTGGTAAGCTCTTTCTCGGTAATAAATTGTAATTTCATTTTGCGAATTACTTCATTATACGTTTCCATATCATTGACGAAGAATTCCAGTTCTCCATCAATTGAAACGCCGATTGCTTCTGCTTCTACGGATAGCATTCCATGAAGTTTTTCGAGGACAATTTTATCGTCCGTTTCTGCGGTAAACACCCGTTCAGGAATCACTGACAATTCTGTTCCTATCGTGAGCGGGAGATTCTCAAATTCGGAGGCCGCCTTTTGAAGCTCTTCTTCTTTCAATTCTTCCAGCTTTTCTTGATCAGATATAACACCCACATATTCCCCTTTTGAATAGATATGGAATATGGTCAAGAGGCCCTTATTTTCCTCTTCATTTGCAAAAGCTGTATTTATCCCTAGTCCTACCAACATCATTGTCAAAATGATGAGCTTTTGAGCCTTATTAAAAGGGCGGCTAAAATATGGTAATCCTCTTTCTGTTTCGCCCTGTTTATTTCTTTTGAATAACATGTATGAAACTCCTTCCAAATCTCAATCAGAAGACTGATAAAAACCAAATATAGTTAAGTAAATTTTTCACGCTCCTCTAATTTAACATATTCGGAATAATACTTGTAGTATTCTAGGTAATTGTAACGAGAATGTAGAATAGCATCCATTTATTAACTATTTATTGTCATATATTGGTTATTATATTAACTTTCTTTTCTTACATAATAATCGTCTATTATTTCGTTATCTACACTTATAGCTTTCTATTTCTCTGTTTACTTTTTATTATCTTGACTTTGAATCGTCGCTTTTAAATGTTAATAGACAAAAAAAGACCTCTTGTCTCCCGGTAACTACCGGTATCACAAGGGGTCTTTCTCTATTCGACGTCATTACCTCCGAAGACTCATGACAATTTTCGTGTTTATCAATAATCCGGAGATTCGTGTTGACTCCAGTCAATATTGACAAACTTATTGTATTCTTTTGCAAAGGCAAGTGTTACCGTACCTGTTGGACCATTCCGCTGTTTAGCAATGATAATTTCAATCATATTCTGATTTTCTGTTTCTTTATCATAATAATCTTCACGATAGAGGAACGAAACAATATCCGCGTCTTGCTCAATACTCCCGGATTCCCGAAGATCCGACATCATCGGTCGCTTATCCTGACGCTGCTCTACGCCCCGGGATAACTGAGACAGTGCAATTACCGGTACTTTCAATTCCCTTGCAAGTGATTTCAATGAACGCGATATTTCTGAAACTTCCTGCTGACGGTTTTCACCCGGCTTGCTACCGCTTCCCGCGATCAGCTGCATATAGTCAATCATTATCATGCCCAGTCCGTGTTCCTGCTGCAAACGACGGCATTTTGAACGGATATCATTGACCCGTATACCTGGCGAATCATCGATGAAAATACCAGCATTTGAAAGACTTCCCATTGCCATCGTAAGTTTGCGCCAATCTTCCGCTTCAAGTGCGCCCGTTCGGAGCACTTGTGCGTCAATATTACCTTCCGCACAAAGCATCCGCATAACGAGCTGTTCCGCACCCATCTCCAAACTGAAAATCGCAACGTTTTCATCGGTTTTAGTCGCAACATTTTGCGCTACATTCAATGCAAATGCCGTTTTACCAACGGATGGACGCGCAGCAACAATAATTAAATCGTTGCGTTGGAAACCTGCTGTAATTTTATCTAAGTCCCGGAAACCTGTTGGGATACCTGTGACGTCACCTTTTTTCGTATGAAGGAGTTCGATACTATCATACGTTTCAACGAGGACATCTTTAATATGCCGAAAGTCCCCGGCATTTTTCCGGCTGGACACTTCCATCATTTTCTTTTCGGCTTCAGCTAAGAGGGCCTCTACTTCATCCTCTCGATCATAGCCGTCTTCAACAATTGAAGTAGCAACCCGGATAAGACGCCGTAGTAGCGCTTTCTCTTCCACGATACGTGCATAATGCACAATGTTGGCTGCCGTTGGAACAGAGTTAGCAATTTCCGACAAATACGAAATCCCACCGACATCTTCCAGTTCTTTTTTAGCGGATAGTTCTTCTGTAACCGTGACAACGTCAATAGCCTGACCCTTGTCACTAAGACTAATCATCGTATGGAAGATTTTTTGATGCGCCATCCGGTAAAAATCTTCTGGCATAAGAAGCTCGGCCGCGGTAATTAGCGCCTGCGGTTCAAGGAAAATTGCTCCGATGACCGACTGTTCCGCTTCATTATTATGTGGTGGGATGCGATCGATCATCTGGTTCATCTATCCACTCTCTCCTTATCCTTCTTCTACTACATGAACTTTAAGTGTTGCTGTAACGTCCTGGTGGATTCTGA
Organism: Sporosarcina sp. ANT_H38; assembly: GCF_008369195.1. GTDB lineage: Bacteria > Bacillota > Bacilli > Bacillales_A > Planococcaceae > Sporosarcina. Next base: position 466,980 of record NZ_VOBC01000003.1, read on the forward strand.
TTGGAACATTTGTGAAGCCTAGCGCACGAATTGCGTCCGGCAATTCCATTTTACGACGATCTACTTTAATGCCTTCAGTTTTATTTAATGCTTCGGCAATTTGTTTTGTTGTAATTGAACCAAATAACCTTCCGCCTTCACCAGATTTAGCTTTCATTTCAACTGTGATTTTGTCGATTTGTTCCTTCAGTACTTTTGCTTCTGCCAATTCTTCAGCTGCGTCTTTTGCAACTCGATTTTTCTGGCCTTCAAGTCTGCTGATATTCCCCGGTGTGGCTTCAACCGCCAAATTATTTTTCAGTAAGAAGTTTTGTGCGTATCCAACAGATACCTCTTTTACATCACCTTTTGCTCCAATACTTTTTACGTCTTTCAATAAGATAACTTTCATTATAAATTTCCCCTTTCTATCTTTGTATTCAATACAGCTGTTAACATTTCTTTTGCTTCTTCCACCGATTCAACGTCGAGCTGACATGCTGCGTTCGTCAAATGGCCGCCACCTCCAAGTTCCTCCATGACGAGCTGAACATTCAATTCACCGAGAGAACGGGCGCTAATTCCTATTTTACCATCTGCACGGTATGCAATGACAAATGAAGCTGCTACACCTTGCATTGTAAGAAGAATATCGGCCGTTTGAGCTATCAAAACCCCACCATAGACAACCTGATTCTGTCCTTTTGCAATGGCAATTCCATCTTCGGACAATTCAACCGTTTCAATCAGTTTGGATCGTAAAACATACGTATCGATGTCCTCTTTTAAAAGGCGCTGGACAAGTATTGTATCTGCTCCATTTGTCCGTAAATACGATGCCGCCTCAAATGTCCTCGCCCCTGTACGTAGTGTGAAGCTTTTCGTATCAACAATAATGCCTGCAAGAAGGGCGGTCGATTCAAGCATTGTAAGTTTTTCTTGTTTCGGCTGGTATTCGATTAATTCGGTAACTAGCTCGGCCGTGGATGATGCATATGGCTCCATATAGACAAGCATCGTGTTCTTAATGAACTCTTCTCCACGTCGATGATGATCGATGACAACAACCTTTTCAGCCTTATCAATAACTCGCTCATCAATAACCATACTCGGCTTATGCGTATCAACAATGATCATCAATGATTTCTCAGTGATCATGGAGAGCGCTTCATCGGGCGTAATGAATTGGCTGAATAGCTCTTCATCACGCTTGATTTCGTCCATAAGACGCGTAACACTGCCGTCTAACTCATTGAAATTGACGACTACATAACCTTGAATATTATTTTTGCGGGCCATTTTTCGTACACCAATTGCGGCACCAATCGCATCCATGTCCGGCATCTTGTGACCCATGATAAATACTTTATCACTACCTTGGATAAGGTCTCGTAAAGCATGTGAGATGACTCTTGCACGAACACGGGTCCTTTTTTCAACGGGGTTAGTCTTCCCACCGTAAAACTTCAACTTCCCGTCAGAACGCTTGATGGCCACTTGGTCACCGCCGCGTCCAAGCACAAGATCTAGACTCGACTGTGATAGTTCTCCCAGTTCAATTAGTGAAGGGGATCCTACGCCGACACCAATACTGAGCGTCAGTGCAGTACTCTGCTTGGCGGTTGTTTCCCGAATGTCATCCAAAATCGAGAACTTTGTTTTCTCCAAATTGGCCAAAGTCGCCTCATTAAATACAGCTAGAAAGCGATCAGTCGCAATTCGTTTCACAAAGATGCCGTTTTTTGTTCCCCAACTATTTACAAGTGACGTTACTAAGGAATTAAGTTGACTTCGAGTCTGATCATCCATTGCCTGCGATAGTTCATCGTAATTATCAACAAGAATAATTCCGAGAACTGTACGGTCTGCATAATAAAGAGTCTCCATTTGAAGTTGCTCTGAAATATCAAACAAATAAATGAGTTTCTCTTTTGCTTTATAAAAAACTTTATATGACTGCTCTCCAATTGTCAGAACATTATTTTCCGCTTTTTCACTTTTTAAAATTGCGTGGAACTGTCCAGATAGATCGAATAAATCATCACCGATTAAGGATTCCTGATGCGCAAATATATTTGTTGCATAGGGGTTTGCCCACTCAACAATATTTTTGTCGTTAATAAGGATGATTCCAATCGGTAATTCTAGAAGTGCTTCTTCTCCAACTTTTTTCATCCTGTATGATAGTGCTTCTATATGTTTCTCTGTTTCAATATAAGTCTGTTCTTCCATTTTCCATGCAAATCCCACTGCAACCATAAAAAAGACGGTGAAAAGAAGTCCCGACCAAAACTGGGATAAGAGCAGAAGTACTGCCGCCACCACGCCCAGAATCGACAATACTGTCAATGGATAACGTATTGCCCTTTTTCTAAAAAATGACGTCATTGTCCCATCCCCTTATTTCGACTTGTCTTTTTTAAGCCAGGCACGTATATACACTCCCGTATCAAGTATCCCGAGCATCGTTGTTATCGGAGCAAACATTAATGCAAAAATAGTGGCCACAACTGTCGCTACTTTCGGTAACTTCATTTCATTTATATAATAATGGATAAGTGAAACACCTTGCAGTAAGAACAAGAATCTTAAAACTGTAGTTGCGTTGACAATAGTCAGATAAATATTTGTCCCCGGCTTCACAGCTGCAAAGAGGGTAATAAGAAGAATAGCTCCGTACAGAATCAGCGAAATAATTGGTAGTTTCATTTCCCGGAATGGCGGAAATTTGGGAACTTCAAATCCCAGTCGCTTGGCAACTCCAAGATTTAACGTGAGAATAATGAAAGCTAACATGAAAATACTAATAATGAAGATAGACGGCATTGTGTACTCGTACATCTGGAACGTTGATGTAACGACTTCATCATAGTTGTCCGGTAAGCCACCATATTTAGACATAATCGATGTCATCCGCTCTTTTGTATCCTCCATGAACGTCATTAATTCGGCAATCATATTAAATCCAAAGAAAAGGACAGACCCGACATAGACACCCATCGCAGCGATAAGCAGGGTGAGTCCCGAAGTCATAAAGATATATAATTTTGTCTTGCCCATCATAATCGTTTCCCCAATAATGAATCCGAGAATCCCATGGACGAAAGCGAATGGGACGAGCAGAATTCCTCCGATTAGTAATGACAACATGACACCGGTCGCCAGCATAAGAAGAGACGAGGTTCGGTCATGTTTCAGTCTGTACAAAATAATTGGTAACGGAATAAAGAACATGGTGACACTTCCAAGAAACGGTGTATATAACGATACTGCAAGTAAGATTGCAAATAGCGCAATCATCATTGCTCCGTAAGTAATTTTCTTTGCATTATCTTGCATAATATTGATACCTCCGGTCTTTCGTTGGACGACTAATTCTATCCACTACTATAACTTCTAATTACTATGGATAGTTGCTTCAATTGTATCATGTTTCTTGTTTTTAAACCAAAAAAAGAACGTATGTACTATATTTTAGTTGAATAAAAAGACCGCCCCCCATACCGGTTGTGCCGGTCTGACAAGGCGGTCTATCTAAATAAAATTATCTTTCTTCCGAGCTGAATGGAAGAAGTGCCATGATACGTGAGCGTTTGATTGCAAGTGTCAGTTTACGCTGATACTTCGCGCTTGTACCAGTTACCCGGCGAGGCAAGATTTTTCCACGCTCAGAAATAAATTTCTTAAGCATATCTGTATCTTTATAATCGATTTTAGTAATGTTGTTTGATGTGAAATAACAAACTTTACGGCGTCTCTTTCCTCCACGACGTGGTGCCATAGTTTTTCCCCTCCTTACTTAATCATAATGACGGGTAGATCATCAGAACGGCAGGTCGTCGTCCGATACTTCTATCGGACCTCCGCCTGTCGAGAATGGATCTACGTCAGTACGTGTATAGTTTTGCTGATTAGGCTGTTGGTATTGTTGATTTGATTGTTGGTTTGACTGCTGATTCTGATAGCTCGGTTGTTCGCTTTGTTGAGAACCTTGGTAAGGTGCTCCACCGCCAGCTCCCGATCTATTTTCACCAGATCCATTGCGCGGTTCAAGAAACTGCGTACTGTCTGCTACAACTTCTGTAGTATAAACACGCTTTCCATCTTGTCCTTCAAAGCTGCCCGTCTGAATACGGCCATCTACTCCGACAAGACTTCCTTTTTTCAAGAAGTTTGCAACGTTTTCAGCCTGTTTTCTCCAAGCAACACAACTAATGAAATCAGCTTCTCTTTCGCCTGAAGCGCTTTGAAAAGCTCGGTTCACTGCTAACGTAAAACGTGTCACAGCAATACCGGTTTGTGTATACTTGAGTTCAGGATCTTTTGTCAATCGCCCTACTAAAACAACTCGGTTAATCATCAGAATTCAACCTCCCTCATTATTTTGTAAGTTTCACCTGTTGGCTGTTATATATGGATTAGTCTTCAATGCGGACAGTCATATGACGAAGAATATCTTCGTTGATGTTCGCAAGACGTGTAAATTCATCGATTGCTTTAGTTTCAGCATTCAACTTAATTAGTTGATAGAAACCTTCACGTAGATCGTCGATTTCGTAAGCAAGACGGCGCTTGCCCCACTCTTTCGACTCGATGTTTTCTGCACCATTAGAAAGAAGAACTTCGTCAAAACGTTCAATCAACGCTTTTTTCGCTTCATCTTCTACTGTTGGGCGGATAATGTACATAATTTCGTACTTTCTCATCTTTAGTCACCTCCTTATGGACTTGGGCCCTGCTGATTTCAGCGGGCAAGGAGTAAGTAATTATATTACTCACATCAGTACATTTTATCACAACTTCATTCATATTTCAACTATTTTCTTGTATACTTTTGAACAGAGGTGATTTTCATTGAATGAATTTCCTAAACCTGACAAAATAATTGAAATTGATTTACCAAAAGTGGCTAAGAATAGCCTAACTTTAACTTTAAGTGCTCTCCTATTATTATGGATCCTTAAAATCATTATTGAAAGAAGCTTTTCATTGTCACTCAGCTTATGGACAGTTGTTTTTTTCATTGCAGGCTATATCCTGCTGATCATTCTGCATGAATTATTTCACCTGGTTGGTTTCCGTGTATTTGGAGGCGTCCCGTGGAGAAAAATGATTGTTGGAGTCAATCTAAAAATGGGCATAGCGTATGCAACAACCGATCAACTTATGACGAACCATGCTATACGCAAAGCGCTGTTGCTACCCTTTTGGACGACAGGTATTCTTCCAGCCTTTATTGGTCTTTATATTGGCAGCGGTTTGCTAGTGAGCCTGTCTGCTTTATTAGTAGGTGGGGCAGCTGGCGACTTTGCTATGTATAAAGAATTGAAAGAACTACCTGGCGATTGGGTTGTGAAAGATGATCCCCAATTGCCGAAGCTCTATGTCTATTCCCCCGACAAGGCAATTGAGTTGGAGAACTACATCGAAAAATAAAAATGCCACTCTGGAATGTTAGATTCCAGAGTGGCATTTTTTGTACTTGAACACGTCTATCGATTAGCCATTTTCTTACTCGAAGCACCTATATGAAAAGTACACAAGTCTACATTTCCGACTCGCTTTGAACGAAATGTTCACAACATCTTTACCATCGGTTAAAATGTGGTTATTCACTCGTTCCCAAAAGCTTGAGCACTTACTGTACCTGTATCTTTGGATAGTGACGGACGGATGAACGGCCACCATACGATTAACAAAAAAGCTGCGTAAGAGTGCGACAAAGTCGCATCCCTACGCAGCTAGAAATCCCAATACTAGTGCAGTAGACGTTCAGTCCAAACTAATCCGAAAGCACCTGCACATAGGGCATTTAGTGTTTTAACACAAAAGTAAGCAGTCATTTACTGATTCACTTTGGTTAATCAACACATGTGGTACTTAAACGTTAAAGCGGAATAACATAACGTCGCCGTCTTTAACAATGTATTCTTTTCCTTCAAGGCGAACTTTTCCTGCCTCTTTGGCAGCAGCCATTGATCCTGTTGCAACAAGATCATCGTATGCTACTGTTTCAGCACGGATGAAACCGCGTTCGAAGTCAGTATGGATAATTCCAGCACATTGTGGTGCTTTCATCCCTTTACGGAATGTCCATGCACGAACTTCTTGTACACCTGCTGTGAAGTACGTTGCAAAGCCAAGAAGCTTATAAGATGCTTTGATCAGTTGATCAAGACCCGATTCCTTGATACCCAACTCTTCAAGGAACATCGCTTTTTCTTCATCTTCAAGCTCGGCCATTTCTTCTTCGATTTTTGCACAGACAACAATTACTTGAGCATTGTCTTTTTCCGCAAATGCACGGACAGCTTTAACATTCTCATTATTTTCTGCATCTGCAACTTCATCTTCCGCAACGTTTGCCACATAGAGCATCGGTTTAATCGTTAGAAGGTTCATGCCTTTTGCGAGGACAAATTCCTCGTCAGTGAATTCAACAGAACGAGCAGGCTTTTCATTTTCGAATGCTTCTCTTAATTTAATCAAGATTGGCTCTTCTGCTATTGCCACTTTGTCTTTCTGTTTCACCATTTTAGTAACACGTGCCAAACGTTTTTCAACGGCTTCCATATCTGCAAGAATCAATTCAAGATTGATGATTTCAATATCATCAATTGGATCAACTTTCCCAGCCACATGTGTAATATTTTCGTCTACGAAGCAACGAACAACTTGACAGATTGCATCCACTTCACGAATATGCATAAGAAACTTGTTCCCTAACCCCTCGCCTTTACTTGCTCCTTCAACGATTCCTGCTATATCTGTAAATTCAAATGCAGTCGGTACCGTTTTCTTCGGCGTCACTAACTCTGTCAGTTTATCTAGTCTTTCATCGGGTACTTCAACAATTCCGACGTTAGGATCAATTGTACAGAACGGATAGTTTGCCGCCTCTGCTCCCGCTTTTGTAATCGCATTGAATAATGTAGATTTTCCTACGTTTGGTAGACCGACAATTCCAGCTGTTAATGCCATTCGTTCCACAACCTTTCATTTATATGTTCATTCATACATTCTATATGCAACTCTTCCATTATAAGGACAGCAGGCCTAGTTGTCCATCTGATAGTGGAACACAACCTTAGTCTGAATAGCTCAAGACTCCGCTTTAACAAGCACTTTTTTCATCTTCTTCGTAAATTCATTGCGTGGAATCATGACGCTGTGACCGCATCCTTCACACTTTATTCGAATGTCGGCTCCCATTCGAATAATTTTCCAAGAATTCGTCCCACAAGGATGCTGCTTTTTCATTTCTACAACATCATTCAACCCGAATACTTTACCTTCCATATTAATTACACGATCCTTTCTTGTTTAGATAATCTAGTTCGCAGAAAATGATTTCGTCACCAACGTCGGATAAGGAATTTCAATTCCTTGTTGCTCCAAGTATTTCTTCAATCCAACACTAATTGTTCTTGCAGCATCAAAATGTCGCAACGGTTTCGTTTCAGCGATTATTCTGACAATCATTTCTGTTTCCGTAAAATCCTGAGCCCCAATCAATTTCGGAGTTTTGGTGAAATCATCACTACTTACCAACAATGTTGATAAGTATTTTTCGATTATCTTCTCCGCCTTATCCACACCCACTTCAAATGGTATCGCTACATCAACAATAGCCAACGAGTTTTCCATAGAGTAGTTAGTAACTTGAATAATTGTCCCGTTTGGCAAAATAGAAACTTCTCCAGTAAAACTTTTAAGCTTTGTTGTTCGTAAACCAATTTCTTCTACGGTTCCTTCTACAATTCCGATTTTCACATAATCTCCGACTGAAAATTGATCTTCAAATATAATGAAAAAGCCGGTAATAACATCTTTCACGAGGCTCTGTGCACCAAATCCAACAGCGAGTCCAAGAACACCCGCTCCTGCAAGAAGCCCTTTCACATCAATCGAGAATTCAGATAGTACTGCAAGAATAGCTGAAAAGTAGACAACATAAGATAATGTATTTTGCAGTAGCTTTACTAATGTTTTTTCACGCCTTTTTGAATGACGTAATGGACCTTTCAATTTCACCTTGAACATGTGACTGATAATAACCTTCCCTACATTAACAACGATGACAGCAAGTAGAACGATAAAGACGATTCTAAGCGCTAGCGTGCCTGTACTAATCCAAACCTTTTGACTAAATAAAATTTCCCCTACTTCTTTAAAGTCTTTTGAAATATCCACTATATTCTTCCTTCCGTATAAATAATCATTTGTAAGCATAGAATGAATTATAAAGCAAAACTTCAATCAGAGGGTGTCTCCACATCTCCCACTCATGCTTCTTCGGGTCCACCTCAAGCCTTGAAGTGGGGTCCCACTACCCGTTAATGCGGAATAAAAAATGAAATGGAGTTTTTTCATGCGAGTTTCTCTTTCTTCAGCTTACGATTATAGAGTCCATTACAAGGAGACGGGCGTCGTTTGGAAACTCAGTTCGTTATTCCTCCAACACATCCCATTCGATACGCAAGAACTCGTTTTTTTCTGCATTGGAACTGATCGATCTACCGGCGATTCACTTGGACCTCTAACCGGTTCTTTCCTATCTGAGTCTTCCCTGTTCCCATTCAAAGTAATCGGAACGCTAGAAAGCCCATTACACGCTTTGAATCTACAACAACATATAGATGAAACTCGACTTGCACATCCTTCTGCTTTCATCGTGGCCATAGATGCTTGCCTAGGACAAGTCAGTTCCATCGGTCAATTACTTTTCAATAGCGGGCCCATACAACCAGGCAAAGCAGTCAATAAAGAGCTCCCCCCTGTTGGAGATGTGTCTATTAAAGGCATCGTTAATATTGCCGGCTTCATGGAACACGCTGTTTTACAAAGTACCCGACTCTATCTTCCATATGAAATGAGTCGCACTATTGCTCGGGCATTGCAACTCGCACATGGACGCAGAAAGTCAAAAGAAGTGCAAGATCGTAACAGCAACTCCGACTACAAAAATGCCAGGAATCAGATTGGCAACTCGTACTTTAGTCAGACCAATTAAATTCAAACCAATAGCTAAGATCATCAACCCACCTGTCGCTGTCATTTCGGAGATGAAGAAATTCAATAATTCATCTGGGATGAAGCGGCTTATTTGAGTGGAAAATAACGTAATAATTCCTTGATAGAGAAGTACAGGTATAGCGGCGAATGCTACGCCGATTCCCAGTGTTGAGCTTAAAACGATTGCAGTAAATCCATCAATAATCCCTTTGGTAACAAGGACATCGTGATCATTTCTAAGCCCGCTATCAATAGCACCAATGATAGCCATCGATCCAACAACAAAAATTAGTGTAGCTGTGACAAAACCTTGGGAAATACCTGAACCCTTATCTCCTGACGGTATCTTACTCTCCATCCAATGTCCAAGATCATTCACTTTCTTATCAAGATCTATCCATTCTCCAATTACTGCACCGACAACTATACTGATAATAACTATCAATATTTGTGTACTTTCAAATGTCATTTGTATTCCAATAACTGCAACCGCCAAACCAATTCCGTACATGACGGTTTCTTTCATCCGCTCCGGTATATTATGTAAAATTCGACCCAAAAGTGCACCTGCAATTATTAAAAAAGCATTTACAATTGTTCCAAATAAAATCATCTATTCACTTCCTCTCAATCAATTACGCTTCAGTGTATTTGCGTCCAGATCGAGTTAGGAAGTTAGCCTAAGAACGTCGCATCCTTGCGACAACAGCTAACCAGCCTGCATCACGTAGGCAGTGAGCTTGCTCAATTAACTCCCTTCAAAATCTGTGACATCCGCCAAAAACTTTGGACTAACGAGGAGGGATTGAATTTCATCACTCCTTGTAACCACAGGACGCAGCTATCTTAGCCAAAGTTCTACGATTCAACAGGGGGTGGGATTCCCACTGAATTGGCTACATACTTTGTATTTATCTCCCCGCTTATAAATGAGTTAAGTCCTGTAACTGATACTTTGCTTTCAGGACAAAAAGATGTGCTGAATGAAGTTAAAAATAAAACCTATTTTGCACGGTTGGCAAAATAGGTACAACCTTACTCATTTAATAATTCAAGAATGCGCTCTAGGTCATCCTCAGAGAAAAATTCGATTTCAATTTTCCCCTTGTTTTTGGTTTTCTTGATCGATACATTTGTACCAAAGTAATCTCTTAGATTTGATTCCCGCTCGGCTAAGAATAAATCTTTACTCTTTTCCCGCTTCGTTTCACGTGGAACATCCACGTTCATTCTTTGAACGAGCTTCTCTAATTGCCGGACGTTAAGTCCTTCTTTCAATACACGCTCTGCTACAAGGATAATTTGCTCCTTTTTCCGCAGGCCAAGTAATGTCCGACCATGCCCCATCGAAATTTTACCTACTATAATGTAATTTCTTACTTTTTCAGGAAGTGAAAGTAAGCGTACGTGATTTGCGATATGAGGTCTACTTTTACCAAGTCGAAAAGCTAGTTGTTCTTGCGTAAGACCAAGATTCTCCATAAGGCTTTGATAAGCTTCGGCCTCTTCGATTGGCGTCAAGTCTTCACGCTGTAAGTTCTCAAGAATTGCAAACTCCATTGTTTCTTGATCCGTCAAGCTACGGACAACTGCCGGAATTTCAATAAGACCTGCCATTTGTGCAGCACGAAATCGCCTTTCACCTACAACTATTTCGAAGGTCGTTCCCACTTTTCGGAGAATGATTGGCTGAAGAATACCATGTTCTTTTATGGAGGCACTTAACTCTTGGATGGCATTTACATCGAATACCTTCCTTGGTTGGTACGGATTAGCTTTAATACTTTTCACATGAATATGTTCGACAGATTCTGCTTTTGCCAGCGACTCTCCAGGAAATAAAGCATTTACTCCTTTTCCAAGACCTTTAGCCATTGCGTACCACTTCCTTTGCCAAATCTAAATATACTTCCGCGCCACGTGATCTCGAGTCATAAATGATAATTGGTTCTCCGTGACTCGGCGCCTCACTCAACCTCACATTTCGTGGAATAATTGTTTTATACACTTTATCTTGAAAATATTTTTTCACTTCTTCTATAACCTGAATTCCTAAATTTGTTCTTGCATCAAACATCGTAAGTAAGACACCATCAATCATTAAGTCTTCATTTAAATGTTTTTGAACAAGTCTAATTGTACTTAAAAGTTGACTTAAACCCTCAAGTGCATAATATTCACACTGAACCGGTATGATAATTGAATCAGCAGCAGTCAACGCATTTATTGTCAGTAAGCCAAGTGAAGGTGGACAATCGATAATGATGTAGTCATATAGATTTTTTGCTTCCTGAATGGCATGTTTCATCCGTACCTCTCTAGATATAGTTGAAACAAGCTCAATTTCTGCACCCGCCAAGGATATGGTTGCCGGCACGATATCCAGGTTTTCCACTTTCGTCGAACGAATAACATCTTTTATATTGACATCATCTATTAAAATATCATAAATGCATTGTTGGACTTCTCCTTTGTTAACACCTACCCCGCTTGTTGCATTCCCTTGCGGATCAGTATCAATCAAAAGAACTTTTTTGCCAATATGAGCAAGACAAGCACTTAGATTTACGGATGTTGTCGTTTTCCCGACGCCCCCTTTTTGATTGGCGATCGCTATAATTCTGCCCACACCTTCACCTGCTTTCCTGCACTTTTATGCTCTTATATTCTTTCAATTTTATAACTTCTTCTAGTTTAACAAAAAATTCATTTTTTGTAGAGAAATATGTAGTAAAAAGACTCTTGCCTATATGGAGCAAGAGTCTTTTATCATTTCTTTTTTGGTATTTTAACTGTAATTATATAAAAGTCGTCTGAATCTTCTTCTTCTGTTTTTAAATCTATTCCACTTTTCGTAACTAATACAAGTGATTGCCTGATTGTATTAAGAGCAATTCGGACATCTTTACTTACCGATTTCCTCCGAGGTCCTGTCTTTTTATCTTTCACATTATCTGGAGGGTGTAAAACTTGAAAAATCCTAGCCTCAAGCTGTTTGACATTCAAATGTTGTTCAATAACTTCCTTGTAAAGCTGCGATTGTAATTCGCTATCTTTAATAGGAATAAGCGCTCTTGCGTGTCGCTCTGATATTTCTTTTGTTAATATTCCATTTTTTATTTCATCTGGCAACTTCAGCAACCGTAATTTATTTGCAACGGTTGATTGACCTTTTCCTAACCTTTGCGCTAACGCTTCCTGAGTTAAAGAATGCAGTTCAAGAAGTTTTTCATAGGCATAAGCCTCTTCAATTGCAGTCAATTCTTCGCGCTGTAAGTTTTCAATTAGTGCAATAGATGCAGTTTCTTTGTCATCAAGGTTTCGAATGATCGCCGGTACTTCCGACCATCCTAGCTTTTTCATCGCACGGTATCTACGTTCTCCAGCGATGATTTCATATTCTTTATCACCCATTTTTCGAATGACGATTGGCTGGATGACACCATGCGTATGAATTGTCCTAGCAAGTTCTTCAATCTTATCCTCGGAAAAAATCGTACGTGGTTGAAACTTATTTGGATGTATTAACTCAATTTTTACTTGTTCAATTACTTCGTGACGAACCTCTTCACCTACTTGTGGATTTAATTCCTTTTCTCCACTCCCAAAAAATCGTGAAAACGGACTTTTCATTCCCGGCACCACCTTTTCAATACTGCTCCTAATTCAACTATTTCGGCACGGCGATAGTATATCCTCTTAACTTATTGTTCCACGTGAAACAGTTTACTGGATTGGCGACTTACCTGGAACACCTGGTTTACGAGGATACTTTTTAGGAGTTATTTTGTCTTTATCAAAAACAAAAATATTCCGCTCACTATTTTCAATTGGCAAAATAAACGAATGCTGTTTTTTGATGGTAGCTCCGAGAACGGAAAGTGCTTTTTTTGCATCTGCTAATTCGTCTTCTGCAGCTGCACCCTTCATCGCAATGAAGATTCCACCTTTTTTAACTAGAGGTATACATAACTCCGCTAAGACAGAAAGACGAGCAACTGCACGCGCAGTAACAATATCAAACTTTTCACGATAATTCGAATCTTGTCCAAAGTCCTCAGCTCTTGCATGAACAAAGTGTACATTTTCAAGTTGAAGTTCTTCGGCTAATACTTTTAGAAAACCAATTCTTTTATTTAATGAATCTACAATTGTCACGTCTAAATTCGGAAAACAAATTTTCAACGGAATACTTGGAAATCCAGCTCCCGCACCTACATCACAAATTGTTTTTTGTTCATTCAAATTAATATAAAAAGCCGCTGATATAGAATCATAGAAATGTTTTAAGTAAACTGAAGGCGCGTCTGTAATGGCCGTCAAGTTCATCTTTTCATTCCATTCTACCAACAGTTTAAAATATTGGTTAAACTGTGCTATCTGCGTATCACTCAAATTAATACCTTGTTCTTTTAAAGCCTGTATAAATTGCTCTATATTCATCAATATTCCCCCCATGAGAAAAGCGTAAGCGGTCCTTACTAGATAATACTATCAAAGACCGCGTTAGCTAATTTAGCCCGAAATCTTAGCAATTCTTCCCTGTTCAATATAAACAAGAAGAATTGAAATGTCGGCTGGATTAACGCCGGATATGCGGGATGCTTGCGCTATGGATAATGGTCTTACTTCACTTAGCACACTTTTCGCTTCCGTCGCGATACCAGATATTGCATTATAGTCAATATTATCGGGTATTTTTTTGTTCTCCAACTTTTTCATTTTATCTACTTGTTGCATTGACTTCTCAATATAACCTTCATACTTAATGGAAATTTCAACTTGCTCTTCTACTTCTTTAGATTTCTTTTCCTCTGGTGGAACAATTCTTTCTATCTGGCTATATTTTATTTCAGGTCGTTTTAAAAGATCTGCTGCCTTCATCGGTTCTCTAATTTCTGAGCCGCCCGTTTCACGTATGATTTCCTGAACATTACTATCAGGTTTAATCGTCACTTTCCGCAGCCTGACGATTTCTTCTTCAACTTGTAGCTTCTTCACTAGGTGGGCATCATGTCGCTCTTCACTAATCATCCCAAGTTTGTACCCAATTTCTGTAAGGCGCATATCTGCATTATCATGACGCAATAACAGTCGGTATTCTGCACGTGATGTCAGAAGTCTATACGGTTCGCTTGTCCCTTTTGTAACAAGATCGTCGATGAGGACGCCTATATACGCATCTGCACGCCCTAGAACACATTCTTCTTTCCCCAGCGCGCGCGAAGCTGCATTTATACCAGCCATGATTCCTTGCCCTGCTGCTTCTTCGTAGCCGGATGTACCGTTGAGCTGGCCGGCTGTATACAAATTACGGATTCTTTTTGTTTCAAGTGTTGGCCATAATTGCGTAGGGACGATTGCGTCATACTCAATTGCATAACCTGCACGCATCATTTCCGCATTTTCAAGTCCCGGTACGCTTGCAATTAATTGTTTTTGAACGTGTTCAGGCAAGCTTGTTGATAATCCTTGGACATACACTTCTTGCGTATTACGGCCTTCTGGCTCAAGGAAAATCTGATGACGTGATTTATCGGCAAATCGTACAATTTTATCTTCAATTGATGGGCAATAACGTGGACCTTTCCCTTTAATCATCCCTGAATACATCGGTGACAAGTGAAGGTTTTCATTGATAAGTTCATGTGTTCTTGGAGAAGTATATGTTAACCAACACGGCAGTTGGTCTGTGATGAATTCAGTCGTTTCATAACTGAATGCCCACGCTGTATCGTCACCGGGTTGGATTTCAGTTTTGCTATAATCAATTGTTCTGCTATTCACACGTGGCGGTGTCCCTGTTTTGAATCTCACCATGTCAAAACCAAGTTCGCGAATGTTATCTGCAAGTTTAATTGAAGGCATTTGGTTATTCGGTCCACTTGAATATTTCAGGTTACCGATAATAACTTCACCACGAAGGAATGTACCTGTTGTTATTATAACTGTTTTAGCACGGTAAATTGCCCCTACTTGTGTAAGTACCCCTTTTACTTCATCGTCTTCCACGATCAGCTCTTCTACAACACCTTGGTTAAGAAGCAGATTTTCCTGTTCTTCCAGAAGACGTTTCATTTCTGACTGGTAAAGGACTTTATCGGCTTGCGCACGAAGCGCTCGCACTGCAGGTCCTTTCCCTGTATTCAACATCCGCATTTGAATATGTGTTTTGTCGATTACTTTCCCCATTGCACCGCCAAGTGCATCAATCTCGCGTACGACGATTCCTTTAGCGGGACCGCCAATCGACGGATTACATGGCATAAAAGCAATCATGTCGAGATTCATTGTAAGTACGAGCGTTTTTGCACCCATTTTAGCAGCAGAAAGTGCCGCCTCAACCCCGGCATGGCCGGCTCCTATGACAATAACGTCGAACGTGCCTGCTTCAAATTTTGGCATGTTCTTTTCCTTCTTTCTATAAAGTAATTCAAAAAGCTCGATGAAAAGTAGTACCAGGACTCAGCACAAGGCCAATTCCCCTTTCCATTCGTTCTTTTTGAACACTTATCTTATTTTATTTTCCGAGGCAGAATTGAGAAAATAGCTCATTAAGCAAGCCATCTTGGACAGTGTCCCCAATAATTTCACCGAGAATTTCCCACGTCCGTGTAACGTCAATTTGAATCATATCGACTGGAACGCCTGCTTCAGCAGCCGCGATCGCGTCTTCAATTGTTGCGCGGGCGTTGTGTAACAGTGCGATATGTCGTGCATTTGAAACATATGTGAAATCGCCTGATTCAAGGTTTCCTTCGAAAAAGAGTCCAGCGATTGCTTCTTCTAGCTCATCTACCCCTTCGTCTTTCAAAAGGGAGGTTGTGACGACTTTACCAGTACCGGCATGTTCCATCACTTTTTGCATATCAATTTTTTGTGGAAGATCGGTTTTATTGATGACAAAGATTGTATCCATTCCCGATACAACTTCAAATAGTCGTTCGTCTTCTATCGACAGCTCTTCGGAACTATTAAGGACCAGTAAAATTAAATCTGCTTCCTTCAACACTTTCCTCGACTTTTCGACGCCGATTCTTTCCACGATGTCTTCCGTTTCCCTAATCCCGGCTGTATCGACGAGACGCAGCGGAACACCTCGCACATTGACGTACTCTTCAATAATATCACGCGTCGTCCCCGCAATGTCAGTTACAATTGCTTTATTTTCTTGAATGATACTATTTAGTAATGAAGATTTCCCTACGTTTGGCCTTCCAATGATAACTGTAGATAGGCCTTCTCGTAATATTTTTCCTTGGGATGAAGTATTCAACAGCTTATCGATTTCATTTTTCACCCACGCACTTTTTTCAATCATCAGCGGGATTGTCATTTCTTCAACGTCATCGTATTCCGGATAATCGATGTTCACTTCAACTTGAGCCAGCGTTTCAATAAGCGCTTGTCGTAATTCCCCTATCAACCGAGAAAGTTTTCCTTCCATCTGATTGAGCGCGACATTCATAGCACGGTCTGTCTTCGCACGGATAAGATCCATGACCGCCTCGGCTTGAGATAAATCTATGCGCCCATTAAGAAATGCACGTTTCGTGAATTCACCCGGCTCCGCAAGACGTGCTCCTTGTTTCAGCACTAACTGAAGAACACGAGTGACAGCAACAATTCCTCCATGACAATTTACTTCTACAACGTCTTCACGTGTAAAGGTTTTTGGTGCCTTCATGAGAGAAACCATTACTTCTTCAACAACTTCATCGGTTGTTGGATCTATTAAATGACCATAGTGGATTGTATGTGATCGCTCTTCATTTAACCTCTTACCAGACGGTGAACGGAAAATACGATCCGCTATTTGGACAGCCTCGTCCCCACTTAACCTGACGATGGCAATTGCACCTTCCCCCATTGGAGTCGAGATGGCAGCTATTGTATCAAAATGCACGTTTTTCACCTTCCTGACTTGGTTACTCACATGTGGATAACCTATTTCGGACACGACTATCTAACATAATATATTATCACAAATTCGCGCATCCTCCTAATGTCGCAATTTAAAAAATGTGGATAAGTTAAGTGGCATTCCCAATTAATACAAAAAAGTCCCACAGAGACAGGGTTCGTCTTTGCGGGACTCTTTTTACCTAATGGATTCGATGACTAGATACCTGTAAGGATCAGATCCTTCTGAATACGTTTCAATATCTAGTCTTCGTGATAAAGCGTTATGAATAACTTTCCTTTCATAGGAAGCCATTGGTTCAAGTTGAATTTTTTTGCCGGTACGGACTGCTTTATCGGCCATCCGTTCGGCTAGTTGTTCCAACGATTGTTCACGACGCTCCCGATAATCACCTACATCTACTCGGACAACCTTAAATTGATTTGAGGATTTGTTCGTTACAAGTTGCGATAACTGCTGGAGTGCGTTTAGTGTTTGTCCGCGTTTTCCAATCAGCAACGCTGCTTTTGCGCTTTCCATTTGGAAAGTAACATATTTACCGGCAACTTCATGGCTGATTTTAATATCATCGATACCCATATTGGTTGCAATCATTTTTAAATAGTGTTCTGTTTCCGCAATTGCTACTTCATCAGACAATCCTTCAATTTGGATTTCTTCGTTTTCTACAAGTGTTTCATCGGATTCAACTACGACTTCTACCTCAAATGGTTGAATTTCCATTATAGGTTCGGTTTCTTCAGGCACCGATACCTCTTCAGAGACGGAAGGTTCTTCAAAATTTACGATAGTCACGGTCACTTCAGCTTCTTTTGCACCGAAACCCAGAAATCCTTTTTTCCCCTGATTGATCACTTCGACTTCTACTTCATCACGCATAACGCCAAGTGATGCTAATGCTGATGAAATCGCTAATTCAACCGTGGTTCCCCTTCGCGTCATCTTTGTCATTTCCGTTTCCCTCCCACTTTTACAAGTTCCACTTCTTTTTTCTTAAATGGTTTGTAAATGAAGATGTTTTGGATAATTGAAATGATATTACCGATCACCCAATACAATGAAAGTGCTGCCGGCAAGAATGAACCAAAGATCATAATCATGAATGGCATGATATACATCATTATTTTCATCTGCGGGTTGTCCATTGCAGGACCTGTACGAAGAACGATGAACTGCATGGCTCCAGCTAAAACAGCAAGTGTAATACTTGGTGCTGCAAGTTCAAACCATAAGAAATCTCCAATATCGTATGTGACATTCATTCGGCTGATGGCATGATAGAAGCCAAATAGGATTGGCATCTGGATGAGGACTGGTAAACAACCTGCCGCCGGATTAATTTTACGTTCTGACATAATTTTTTGCATTTCTTCACGGTACTTTTGTTGTGTAACCGCATCTTTTGATTTGTACTTCTCTTTGAGTGCTTTCAGTTCAGGCTGGATTTCCTGCATCCGTTTTGAACTCTGCGTCTGTTTGATCATTAATGGAAGCAAGACAAGTCGAATGATAATTGTAACTGCGACAATTCCGTACCCGTATGTTCCTAATATGTCTTTAAATGTCGTTATAAGAGAAACTAACGGCCAAACAACAAATTTGTTCCAAAATCCTTCACTGCTCTCGTAAATTGGTTCTTGGAACTCCGAACATCCTGCAAGAAATACTGACAATGCTGTCAGCATGAGGACTAGCGCTAATTTCTTTTTCAAATCAGTTCCCCCAAATCTTATCTTCTTCAATATAAAAGGCCCTATCGACCAATACTAACAGTTTATCACGTTCATTTACTTCCTTCTACTTCTTTAAGACACGAGAAATACGCAGGACGTGCTGCAAACTTTTCTTCGTTTCGTGAAAATCTAATGTGGCCGCCTGATGTCTGGCGATGATGACATAATCCATATCGTTCCGCAGTTCGTCTTTCACTTCCAGGAAGGACTGTCGTAAATACCGTTTGATCCTATTTCGGGCGACTGCATTACCTACTTTTTTGCTGACGGACAGACCAATTCTGAATTCTGGCTGATCTTCCTTCCTATAGGAATATACAACAAATTGGCGATTAGCAAACGACTTCCCTTTTTTGAAGACTTCTTGGAATTCCTCGTTTTTCTTTATTCGTTGACGTCTATTCATATAATACACCTGCTCCGTCATCTATAATTATAGTTCTTCATTAATAAACAAGAAAAAAGACCACTGAAATGTCAGTGGCCTTATGCTGATAGGACTTTTCTTCCTTTGCGACGACGAGCTGCAAGAATTCTGCGTCCGCTTTTCGAGCTCATTCTTTCACGAAAACCGTGAACTTTACTACGCTTACGTTTATTTGGTTGGTAAGTACGTTTCATCTTTAAGACACCTCCTGCATTGATTGTCTATTTATTGCTGTGACAGTCTAGATTAGTATATCGGATTTCCATGGTAAAAGTCAACCCTTTCCTATTCAACGGTAATTTAGGCTATTATAGTTTATCGAATTTCACCCAAATAAGTTATCCACCGTTTCCATCACTTCTTTTCAATAGCGATGTGGATAGTCTTTTTCGGGATTTTTTTATGCACAATGCTTATCGACACCTTCCCAACATACTAAGACCTGTGGATAAATATTATATCCACATCTGCTCGCACTGTGGATAAGGCTCGAGAGTCCTTGTAATCGATAGCATTTCCTGTTACAATGAGATGAATTTGTTGTGCACATAATTTTATAGCAATTTTCTTATCCACAGTTGTTAATACATTGTGGATAATTTTTTCAACATTTTTGCATAATTGTTATCCACACGGTGGAAAACTGTGTATAATACATATCCTCGGGTTTTTTATTTTCATTGCAAAGGAGGCACACGTTTGGAACACTTAGAAGAATTATGGATGGAAGTTTTGTCGAAGGTTGAGCAGAAGATTTCAAGACCCAGTTTTGAAACTTGGCTTAAGGCGACAAAATTGATGTCTTATGGCGAAGAGAATGTCACCATAGCTGCACCTAACTCATTTGCCAAAGATTGGCTTGAAAATCACTATGTACATCTTATAACAGGAATTCTATCCGAATTGACTGGTGAAGACCGGATCATTCAGTTTGTTGTCCCTAAAAACATGGAAGAAAATGATTTCATGTTACCTAAACCCACTGTGAAACCAATAGAAAAGGTTCCAGTAACATCGGCACCTGGAATGCTCAATCTAAAATATACGTTCGACACGTTCGTCATTGGTTCAGGAAACCGTTTTGCCCATGCAGCATCACTTGCTGTTGCTGAAGCACCGGCAAAAGCCTATAATCCGCTGTTTATCTATGGGGGCGTCGGGCTCGGAAAAACACACTTAATGCATGCAATTGGTCACTATGTACTCGAACAGAACCCATCAGCAAAAGTCATGTATCTTTCATCAGAGAAGTTTACGAATGAATTTATCAACTCAATTCGCGATAATAAAGCAGTCGAATTCCGTAATCGTTATCGGAATGTAGACGTGCTCCTAATAGATGATATTCAATTCCTTGCTGGAAAAGAACAAACGCAAGAAGAGTTTTTCCATACATTCAATACGCTTCACGAGGAATCGAAACAGATTGTCATTTCAAGTGACCGACCTCCAAAAGAGATCCCTACCCTTGAAGACAGGCTTAGATCACGCTTTGAGTGGGGTCTTATTACAGATATAGCACCTCCGGACTTGGAAACGCGCATTGCAATTTTACGTAAAAAGGCAAAAGCGGATGGCCTCGTTGATATTCCAAATGAAGTCATGCTGTACATTGCCAACCAAATTGATTCAAACATACGTGAACTAGAAGGGGCTCTTATACGCGTTGTTGCCTATTCATCACTCGTTAATTCAGATATCAATACAGATCTTGCTGCGGAGGCATTGAAAGATATCATTCCAAATTCGAGACCTCGGACTGTAACGATTCTCGACATCAAAAAAGCAGTCGGAGACCACTTTGATATACGTCTAGAAGATTTCACTGCAAAGAAAAGAACTAGAGCGATCGCATTTCCTCGACAAATTGCCATGTTCCTTTCCAGAGAACTCACCGATTTCTCCCTACCTAAAATCGGATCTGAATTTGGTGGACGAGATCATTCAACTGTTATTCATGCGCATGAGAAGATTAGACAAATGTTAAAAGACGATCAATCTCTGCAACAAGATGTTCAAGATATTCGTAATGTTCTTGGCAGAGGTTAACACTGTGCATAACATATAATAAGAGGTGCACACCTACAAACACGTTATACACATGTGGAAAACGTGTAGGCGTCAAGGGAAAATGGACTTACCCACATATCCACAGCCCCTACTACTATTACTACTACTTTATTAATCATTAATAATATATATACTAAGCGAGGGTACAGAATGAAATTTGAAATTATGAGAGACAAGCTGCTTGATGGATTAAGCGATGTTATGAAAGCTATCAGTCAAAAAGTTGCAACTCCGATTTTGACTGGTATCAAAATCGAAGTGAATGAAAGTGGAGTCACATTAACAGGAAGTGATTCTGATATTACTATTTGTACATTCATTCCAGCCGAAGATAATGGCGAACAAATTATACGCGTTGTCGAAAAAGGTAGTATCGTACTACAAGCAAAAGTTTTTAGTGAGATCGTACGTAAACTCCCAACGAATCAAGTAATAATTGAAGTTGCGAATGGACTCCAAACACATATTCAATCTGGTAAGTCTGAATTCCATCTAATTGGATTAGATCCGGAAGACTATCCGATTCTTCCAGAAGTAAAAGATGAATATCTATTTTCATTGCCATCGGATCTGATGAAATCAATCATTCGTGAAACAGTTTTTGCCGTGTCTCAACAAGAAACTAGACCGGTATTAACAGGAGTCCTATGGGAAGCGAAAGATGGTGGACTCGCCTGTATCGCTACTGACAGTCATAGATTGGCAAGAAGACTGACGATACCTGAAGAAATGCCAGACGTTCCGTTCAGTGTAGTTATCCCCGGAAAAAGTCTTCAAGAATTGAATAAAATTTTGCCTGATAACGGTGAACTTGTGGATATCGTCATTGCAGATCAACAAGTGTTATTCAAAACACGTGGCGTGTTATTTTATTCGCGTCTGCTAGAAGGTAATTATCCTGATACTTCCCGTCTTATCCCGTTAGAATATAAAACGTCGGTGACGGTGAATGGTCGCCTTCTTCTTCAGGCAATTGACAGGGCTTCGCTCCTTGCACGCGAAGAACGGAATAATATTGTTCGTTTCTCCGCCAATGAAGGAAAAGTCATTGAAATCTCTTCTAATTCACCTGAAGTAGGTAAGGTAGAGGAATTGGTAGAGGCAATTGGCGTGATTGGAGAAGAATTGAACATCTCATTCAGTGCTAAATATATGATGGATGCATTGAAAGCAATTGATGGGCAAGACATAACCATTCAATTTACAGGAGCTATGCGACCTTTCATCTTGAAATCGGTTGATGACGATTCAATCTTGCAACTTATTCTCCCTGTACGGACATACTGAATCTCGAAGGATAGTCACTTATTTGACTATCCTTTTTACTTACTGCCGAAAGTCAGCTAAAATAGAAAGACAGACTAACTTGCGAAAGGTTGAGACCCCATGGAAAATCTTACAATCGATACAGAGTTCATCACTCTAGGACAATTATTAAAAATGACAAATACAATCAGTTCAGGCGGTATGGCTAAATGGTTTTTGGATGAATACATTGTCTACGTCAATGGTGAGGAGGAACAACGACGAGGTAAAAAGCTTCGTGACGGAGATGTTGTTAAGATTCCCAATGTCGGCACATATAAAGTAATTGAACTACACGACGGTCAAACGGATGCATATTGAACGACTTGCATTAACGGATTACCGGAATTATGGATCACTCGACCTCTCATTTTCTCCAAATATTAATGTGTTAATTGGTGAAAATGCTCAAGGAAAAACTAACATCATGGAAGCAATTTACGTTCTATCTATGGCAAAATCGCATAGAACTTCGAATGATCGTGAATTAATACGCTGGGACCAAGAATATGGTAAAATAGAAGGGGACATAAAACGTAAATATGGACGACTGCCATTAGAATTGACCATTTCAAAAAAAGGCAAGAAAGCGCGTGTCAATCATCTTGAACAGAAACGTCTTAGCTTGTACATTGGTCAATTGAATGTTGTCATGTTTGCCCCCGAAGATTTAAATCTTGTAAAAGGTAGCCCCCAGGTGAGAAGACGATTTTTAGATATGGAAATCGGCCAAATTTCCCCAACCTATTTACATGATCTTTTAACATTTCAAAAAGTACTTAAACAGCGTAATGCTATCTTAAAAGACAATAGGGGAAAATTAAATCTTAACGATGTCATGTTTGATATTTATACAGAGCAGTATATTCAAGTAGCCGTCCAGATTATTCGTAAAAGGTTTTATTTCATGGAACTTTTACAAAAATGGGCAGAACCAATTCATAATGGAATCTCTCGCGGCATTGAAACTCTTCAAGTTTCTTATGGGACACTAAAAGAGCTTGATTCCGGACAGACTGTGGAACAAATGCAGTCGATACTCGGTCAACGATTACTTGAAGCGAGACGCCGTGAACTAGATCGCGGTATGACCCTGATAGGACCACATAGAGATGATCTTCATTTTTTCGTTAACGGGTACGATATACAAACGTATGGATCGCAGGGGCAGCAGCGGACAACGGCGCTGTCCCTTAAACTTGCGGAAATAGAACTTGTAAAGCAAGAAGTTGGAGAAGCACCCGTCCTGCTTCTTGATGATGTCTTGTCTGAACTTGATGATTACCGGCAATCACACCTTTTGAACACAATTCAAGGGGAAGTGCAAACAATCGTCACGACGACGAACGTAGCAGGGATTGACCACGAAACAATTCGTCAGGCAAACATATTCGAAGTTGCAGCAGGTGAAGTGGCTAAGAAAGAGGATTGACTTATCCCTTAAAATAGACACTGGCAATACAAATGTTAGACGTTCGGAAAGGGAAGGTGAACAGTTTGGCAATGGAAGAGAAAGATATGCAGGTGGCATATGATGAAAATCAAATCCAAGTCTTAGAAGGACTGGAAGCTGTCCGCAAACGTCCAGGTATGTATATCGGGACAACAAGTTCTAGAGGACTTCACCATCTTGTATGGGAAATTGTTGACAATAGTATTGACGAAGCACTAGCAGGCTACTGCGACCATATCGAAGTGACGATAGAAAAGGATGATTGGGTCCGAGTCGATGATAATGGTCGCGGCATTCCAGTTGGTACTCAGGAATCCACGGGTCGACCTGCTGTGGAAGTTATTATGACTGTACTTCACGCTGGAGGTAAATTTGGCGGTGGAGGCTATAAAGTTTCTGGTGGTTTGCACGGAGTTGGTGCATCTGTCGTGAATGCACTATCCGAAAAGACTGAAGTCTATGTTAGACGTGACGGAGAAGTTCATTTCATCGAGTTTGAACGTGGTGCTGTGTCAAAAGAACTTTGTGTAATCGGTAAAACTGATGAAACTGATAAAACTGGAACAAGAATCCGTTTTAAGGCAGACCCGGAAATATTCACAGAAACAACAGTATATGAGTATGAGATTTTGGCAAACCGTCTTCGTGAGCTTGCATATCTAAACCGTGGTCTGCGGATTACGATTACTGATGAGCGCGGCGAAGAAGAACGGAGCGACATCTATTACTACGAAGGCGGCATCAAGTCGTACGTCGAACACTTGAATAAAAACAAAGAACCTATTCATGATGAACCAATTTACCTTGAAGGTGAAAAAGACGGAATTTCGATTGAAATCGCTATGCAATATAATAGCGGTTATGCAGAAAATCTGTTTTCATTCGCCAACAATATCAATACCTACGAGGGCGGTACACATGAATCAGGCTTTAAGACAGCACTGACACGCGTTATTAACGATTATTCTCGTAAGAACGGCGTGCTGAAAGAGGCTGATCCGAATTTGTCCGGTGATGACGTACGTGAAGGATTAACGGCCATCATTTCGATTAAACACCCGGATCCGCAGTTTGAGGGACAGACGAAGACAAAACTGGGTAACTCTGAAGTTAGTACGATCACTAACTCATTGTTTTCAGAAGGATTCCAACGATTCTTGCTTGAAAATCCGACAACGGCACGTCAAATCATTGATAAAAGTCTTATGGCAGCACGGGCACGTCTTGCTGCAAAAAATGCGCGTGAATTCACACGCCGGAAATCAGTGCTTGAAGTATCTAGTCTTCCGGGGAAACTGGCAGACTGTTCCTCACGTGACCCAGCTATAAGTGAACTGTATATCGTTGAAGGTGACTCGGCGGGCGGTTCAGCTAAAATGGGACGCGACCGTCACTTCCAAGCAATTCTTCCGCTTCGAGGAAAAATCTTGAACGTTGAAAAAGCACGTCTTGACCGTATTTTAGGTAACTTAGAAATCCGTGCAATGATTACGGCACTTGGTACAGGTATCGGAGAAGAATTCGATCTTTCAAAAGCACGCTATCATAAACTTGTTATTATGACCGATGCCGATGTCGACGGTGCACATATTCGTACTCTTCTTTTAACCTTCTTCTTCCGATTCATGCGGCCACTTATCGAAGCAGGCTATGTTTACATTGCCCAACCGCCTCTTTACCGTGTAAAACAAGGGAAAACTGAAGAGTATTGCTACACAGAGGAAGAGCTTCAAGAAATCTTCAGCCGGCTTTCACCGATGCCGAAACCAGTCATTACCCGCTATAAAGGATTAGGGGAAATGGATGCAACACAACTATGGGATACTACAATGGATCCTGATCAGCGTACACTCCTACAAGTTCATCTTGAAGATGCGTTTGACGCTGATTCGACATTCCAGCAACTTATGGGAGACGAAGTCGAACCACGGCGCAAATTTATAGAAGAGAATGCAATGTATGTGAAAAATATAGATACGTGATTGATTAGTTGAAATGAAAAAACGCTATATATTGAACAAATGAATACCTATAAAAACTGAGTGAAGGCGCCTTACAGAGGATAGCCAAAACCCTAAGACTTGTGGCGCAAGTTGCTTGGCTTAGGATGGGAGGAATCCCGTAGCGAATTCAATGGGATTCTTTTATTTCAACATGTATACTCAGGTAATTGAACTATCTTTTCTTAAGGATTTTTGAGTTGAAAGGAGCCTAACAAACATGGCAGATATGCCGCAACGTGGTGTTAAGGGGATTAACATTAGTACAGAAATGAAGACATCGTTTCTTGATTATGCAATGAGTGTCATCGTTTCACGTGCGCTCCCCGATGTGAGGGATGGTTTAAAGCCGGTCCATCGCCGTATTCTATATGCAATGCAGGATCTCGGAAATACCGCTGATAAACCGCATAAGAAATCCGCACGTATTGTCGGAGACGTCATCGGTAAGTATCATCCTCATGGCGATAGTGCTGTATATGACACGATGGTACGGATGGCTCAGGATTTCAACTACCGTTACATGCTTGTCGACGGTCATGGTAACTTTGGTTCTGTCGATGGTGATGGTGCAGCTGCAATGCGGTATACGGAATCTCGTATGTCGCGTATTGCAATGGAACTTCTCCGGGACATTAATAAAGACACTGTTGATTACCAAGATAACTATGATGGACAAGAGAGAGAGCCGATCGTTCTCCCAAGCCGATATCCGAACTTACTCGTCAACGGGACAACTGGAATTGCGGTAGGAATGGCCACGAATATTCCTCCACATCATCTTGGAGAAACAATTGATGCTGTCCTTGCACTTGCTGACAATCCTGCGATTACAACCGAAGAATTGCTGGAAATTATCCCTGGGCCAGACTTTCCAACTGGCGGGATCATTCTTGGTCGTAGCGGAATCAGAAGAGCTTATGAAACAGGACGGGGTTCAGTTATCATTCGCGGTAGAGTCGAAATTGAACAGCAGTCAAATGGCAGGGAAACAATCCTTGTACATGAGTTGCCATTCCAGGTAAACAAGGCACGCCTGATTGAAAAAATTGCTGAACTAGTACGTGAAAAGAAAATTGATGGTATTACTGACCTGCGCGATGAATCGGATCGTACCGGCATGCGAATAGTCATGGAAGTACGTCGTGACGCAAATGCAAACGTACTGTTAAACAATCTGTATAAACAAACAGCATTGCAATCTAGCTTCGGTGTCAACATGTTAGCGCTCGTTGATGGTCAACCAAAAGTCCTCGCATTAAAGGAAATTTTGTTCCATTACCTTGAACACCAAAAAGTTGTCATCCGTAGACGTACTCAGTACGACTTGAAAAAAGCAGAAGATCGCGCTCATATTTTAGAAGGTCTACGTATAGCACTTGATAATATTGATAGAATCATCGCCCTTATTCGTGGATCTAAAACAACAGATGAAGCGAAAACAGGATTGATGGATCAATTTAACTTATCTGATCGTCAAGCGCAGGCTATCCTTGATATGCGACTTCAACGTTTGACAGGGCTTGAGCGTGACAAAATTGAAAGTGAATATGAAGCATTGCAACTCCTTATGTCAGAACTCCGTGCGATTCTTGCAGATGAATCAAAACTGCTTGAGATTATTCGTGAGGAATTGCTTGAAGTGAAAATTCGTTTTGAAGATAAACGCAGAACGGAAATTACACTGGGTGGGGCTGAAATGTTCGAGGATGAAGATCTTATCCCAGTTGAAAACTCAGTATTAACACTTACACATAATGGTTACATCAAACGTTTGCCTGCTAATACGTACCGCAGTCAGCGTCGTGGTGGTCGCGGTATACAAGGGATGGGCACGAATGACGATGACTTCGTTGAACATTTATTGAATACGTCGACGCACGATACTATCTTATTCTTCACAAGCAGAGGACGGGTATTCCGTACGAAAGGCTATCAAGTACCTGAATATAGTCGGACTGCAAAAGGATTACCTATTATTAATTTGTTAGGTGTCGATAAAGATGAGAAAGTAACAGCCATGATTCCTGTAGATGTATTTGAGGATGACAAATACTTATTCTTCTCAACTCGTAACGGAATTGTTAAACGTACACCTGTTTCCGAATTTGCTAATATCCGTTCAAATGGATTGATTGCACTTACCCTTCGAGGTGATGATGAACTCATTGGCGTCAAAATGACTAAAGGCGATGAGAATATTTCCATTGGTACAAAGGATGGTATGTTAATCAAGTTCAATGAGACAGATATTCGTTCTATGGGTCGGATAGCGGGCGGAGTCCGTGGTATCCGTCTAAGAG
Source organism: Sporosarcina sp. ANT_H38 (assembly GCF_008369195.1). Lineage (GTDB taxonomy): Bacteria > Bacillota > Bacilli > Bacillales_A > Planococcaceae > Sporosarcina. The sequence continues at coordinate 495,189 of NZ_VOBC01000003.1, forward strand.
AAGGCGATATTGTAATCGGTATGGATACGGTGAATGAAGGAGACGAAATCCTAGTCGTTACAGAAAAAGGATTCGGAAAACGTACGCCTGAAGTTGAATATCGTATTCAAACACGCGGCGGGTATGGTCTGAAGACGCTTAATGTAACAGAGCGCAACGGTCTTCTCGTTGCGATGAAGACAGTGGATGGTACTGAAGATTTAATGCTTATCACTATACATGGCATCCTGATCCGTATGGACATCGATGACATTTCTGTTATTGGACGCAGTACGCAGGGAGTACGTTTAATCCGCCTAGGAGAAGATGAACTTGTTGCAACTGTTGCAAAAGTGGTGAAAGAAGAAGAAGAAGAAGAAGAACTCAACGACAGTAATGTTGAAGAGAAAGAAGTCCCTTCTGAAAATAATGAAGACCACGAATTATCTTCTGATGAGGAAAACGACGAAGATAGCGAGTCTTAAGTAAAGAGGTTATTGAAATGGGTTAAATACCTATTTCAATAACCTTTTTTTTACACCGCTTATTATCTTATCGTTTAATTTAAATAGTTAGAGTATGATAGAAAGAACTATAAGGTGAAAGTGGGTATCATTGATGACGGAAATCTTTGTTAAAACAAGTGATCTGCGCCCGGGAATAATTGCAAGTGAAAACATATTCGTAAATACTATCTATCCTATTCTAAGAAAAGATACAGAGCTCTCACTAGAGCATATAAATGTTTTAAATGCATTCGGAGTGAAAAGGGTAAAAGTCGAAGAACGTCTTGTCGTCAAAAGAGAAGATGCATATGATGATAACGAAGGTCCAGTGGATCCCGATGAAGTGCTCGCGAAAATACCAATAAAAAAGTCAGATTTGCAAACACGATACATTGATGCGGTTCATAACTATAAAAAGGAGTTTTTCGGCTGGCGAGCAGGTGTACGTCCGGATATAGCAAAGGTTCGTTCTATAGTAATACCTCTATTAGAGACGTTTATTGAGCAGAAAAAAATGTTACTATTATTAAACGGGTTTTCAAATATTAAAGACTACACATATCATCATTCAATGGGTGTCGGAATACTGGCTTCTGCCATCAGCAGACAAATGGGATTCCCAAAAGGACAAACCTTACAGCTTGGACTTGCCGGCGCACTTGCAGATTGTGGAATGGCTAAAATTGATGTGGCGGTTACGGAAAAAGCAGCATACCTTACAAAGGATGAATTCCATGAGGTAAAGCAACATACTTTGTATAGTTATCAAATGATTCAAGATACACCCCTTTTGCGACAAGAAATGAAATTGGCAATCTTCCAGCACCATGAGCGTCTTGACGGTAGCGGATATCCACGCGGGGAGAAAGTAAATCAAATTTCCGTGTTTTCACAAATATTAGCAGTTGCAGATGTCTTCCACGCCATGACATCAGAACGGATACATCGTTCAAAGCAGTCTCCGTTTAAAGTAATAGAGATGATAAGAGAAGAAGAGTTTGGGAAGTTTGATATTAAAGTTGTCCAGGCATTGCATGATCTTGTGGGAAATATTTCTATTGGTACAAAGGTTCTACTGACTAATGGAGAGGTGGGGGAAGTTATATTCGTTCACCGTGATGCAAGATTACGTCCAATGGTAAAGAAAAGTGTGGATGGATCTATATTTGATCTCACCACAAATCGTCATATTGCAATAGAAAAGGTATTGGAATAGAAGACTTTTTTCATATGTAATAGTAAAAAGGCTTGAAATGGCGCATCCTTGAGCTTTTGAAAGTGAAATGAAAACTATTTTGGAATAAGTCTTGCGTTTTGTAAGATAGAATGATATATTTATAAACGTTGCGTTTCCGATATATTAATAACGACAAAAAAGAAATTGAATTTAGTTGTTGACACGGACGAAACGAAATGTTATGATATAAAAGTTGTCACCGAAACAACGACAACAAATAAAATGAGGAATGCAAGTTGATTCTTCCTACATGAACCTTGAAAACTGAACAGCAAAACATCAATGAAATACAGCGAGAGTGCTAACGCACTTAAGCAAAACGTTTCTAGTAAGTCGGCTTTGGTCGGACGAAAAAAACACACACTAGAATCTTCGGATTCGGGGGAGGAATTTGATTCCTCCTTAGTCAGCAAGAAATGAGCTATTCATTTTCTTCTATTATGGAGAGTTTGATCCTGGCTCAGGACGAACGCTGGCGGCATGCCTAATACATGCAAGTCGAGCGGAAT